>NZ_JASGBV010000088.1:0-78979 GCF_030053245.1 Stenotrophomonas sp. RS-48 | reverse complement strand
CCCTTCCACCGGCCGTGACCGACCTGCCGCGGTCGCGCTGAGCGCGGCCTCCCATTCCCCGGGGCTTGCCTGAGTGCCCCTGCATCCCCAGATCGAGAGCCATGACTGATATCGCCCTGACGCTTGCCCAAGACCGCCTGCTGCGCCCCGGCGGCCTGGATACCGCTGGACTGGAGCGCACCTTCGGCCAGCTGCTCGGCCCCGGTGTCGATTTCGGCGACCTCTATTTCCAGCACGCCCGGCGTGAGAGCTGGAGCGTGGAAGACGGCATCGTCAAGGACGGTGCCCATTCCATCGAGCAGGGGGTCGGCGTGCGTGCCATTGCCGGCGAGAAAACCGGCTTCGCCTATTCCGATGACATCCATGCCGATGCGCTGCTGGCGGCGGCGCAGTCGGCACGCGCGATTTCGCGCGAGGGCGGTGCCCAGGCGGGCCGCTCGCTGCTGCGCGGCAATGCACGCGCGCTGTATCCGGCGCTGGATCCGATCGATGGGCTCGGCAACGAGGCCAAGGTTGAAGTGCTCAAGCGCCTGGATGGCTATCTGCGTGCGGCCGATCCGCGGGTGAAGCAGGTGATGGTCAGCCTGTCCGGTGGCGTTGACACCGTGCTCATCGCGCGCAGCGACGGCGTTCTGGGTGCCGACGTCCGCCCCCTGGTGCGCTTGAACGTGCAGGTGATCGTCGAGCAGAACGGTCGCCGCGAGTCCGGCTATGCCGGCGGTGGTGGCCGTTATGGCTACGAAGAACTGTTCGCCGATGGCCGGCCGGAAGCGTTCGCCCGCGAGGCGCTGCGCCAGGCGCTGGTGAACCTGGACGCGGTGCCGGCGCCGGCCGGTGTGATGCCGGTGGTGCTCGGCCCGGGCTGGCCTGGCGTGCTGCTGCATGAAGCGGTCGGCCATGGGCTGGAGGGCGACTTCAACCGCAAGGGCACCAGCGTCTACGCCGGTCGCATCGGCGAGCGCGTGGCGGCCCCGGGGGTGACGATCGTCGATGACGGCACCCTGGACGGCCGTCGCGGCTCGCTGAACGTCGATGATGAAGGCCATCCGACCCAGTGCACGACCTTGATCGAGGACGGCATCCTGGTCGGCTACATGCAGGACAGCCTCAATGCACGGTTGATGGGCATGGCACCGACCGGCAACGCGCGCCGCGAGTCGTTCGCGCACCTGACCATGCCGCGGATGACCAATACCTACATGCGCGCCGGCCAGCACGATCCGCAGGAGATGATCCGCTCGGTGAAGAAGGGGCTGTACGCGGTCAACTTCGGCGGTGGCCAGGTCGACATCACCAGTGGCAAGTATGTGTTCTCGGCCACCGAGGCCTATCTGATCGAGGATGGCCGCATCACCACGCCGGTGAAGGGCGCGACCCTGATCGGCAACGGCCCGGAAACCATGCAGAAGGTGCGCATGGTCGGCAACGACCTGGCCCTGGACGAGGGCGTGGGCATCTGCGGCAAGGACGGGCAGAGCGTGCCGGTGGGTGTCGGCCAGCCCTCGCTGCTGATCGAGGGCCTGACCGTCGGCGGCACCCAGGCCTGAACATGGCAACGGCCCCGGCCAGCGCCCCGGCCGGCGGGGACTCAGTCCTCGTCGGTCGCGTCGTCCAGATCGGCGCCGGTGTCGTCGTCGGTGGCGACCTTCAGGCCAAGCGCGGCCGGCAGCATCAGCCCGCGCAGCACCTGGTAGATCTCGCGGTAGGCGCGCGGCGGCTTGTTCTTCGCCTTCTCGGCCTGGGCGTTGCGCACCAGCGTGCGCAGCTGCTGGCGATCCGCCTGCGGATACTCGTCCAGCAGCGCGGCCAGCGCCTTGTCGCCGTCGTCCAGCAGGCGCTCGCGCCAGTCTTCCACGCGGTGCATCATCGCCACTTCGCGGCGCGAGGTTTCGCTGTTGGCGTCCAGCGCATCGCGGATCGCCTCCAGGGTTTCGTCTTCCTCGCGGCGCATGTGCTTGGCCAGGAACGCCAGCTGCCGCTTGTGGGCGATGTGGGCCGTGATGCGCTTGCACTCGGCGATATGCGGCAGCAGATCCTCCGGAATCGGCAGGCGCGCCAGCTGGGCCGGGGTCAGCGACACCAGCTTCTCACCCAGGGCCAGGACTTCCAGGGCTTCGCCGCGCTTCTGCTTGCGGCTCTTGTCAAGGAATTCACCGGTTTCTTCGTCGCGTCCGCGCATCGTCCACACCTGCTTTCAAAAAAGTCGCCCGGCGTGATGCCGGGCCCAACCTGTACAGGATAAAGCATTGAACGTGATCGCCCCTGAAGTGGTTGTCGGCGACGACAGCCCGGCCCGCCTGGAACGGCTGGCCGACCTTTCCCAGCAGCTGCTCGAGCGTGCCCGTGCGCTGGGGGCCAGCCAGGCCGAGGTCAGCTGCAGCGAGGACCGCGGCCTGGAGGTCAATGTGCGCCTGGGCGAAGTGGAAACCGTACAGTCCACCCGCGACCGCGGCATTGCCGTGACCGTGTACTTCGGCCAGCGCAAGGGCAGCGCCAGCACCGGCGACCTGAACGAGGCCAGCCTGTCGGCCACCGTGGAGCAGGCCTGCGCGATCGCCCGCCACACCGAGGATGATCCGGCCGCCGGACTGGCCGATGCCGGCCTGATGGCCAAGGACTTTCCCGACCTGGACGGCTGGCATCCCTGGGCCCTGCAGGCCGACGAGGCGGTGGACCTGGCGCTGGCCTGCGAGGCCGCCGGGCGCGAGGCCGACGCGCAGATCCGCAACTCCGATGGCGCGGCGGTGTCCACCTCGCAGAGCCTGTCGGTGTACGCCAATTCGCACGGTTTCATTGGCCGTGAGCGCGGCACCCACCATTCGATCGGTTGTGCGCTGATTGCCGGCCAGGGCGATGGCATGCAGCGCGACGGCTGGTACACCAGTGCGCTGGCCAGGCAGGACCTGGAAGATCCGGCCCAGGTCGGCCGCCAGGCCGCCGCGCGTACCGTCGCCCGCCTGCAACCGCGCTCGCTGGCTACGGGCAGCATGCCGGTGCTGTTCGCCCCGGAAGTGGCGCGCAGTCTGGTGGGCCATCTGCTGTCGGCCGTGTCCGGTGGCGCGCTTTACCGCCAGGCCAGCTTCCTGCTGGACAGCGCCGGGCAGCGACTGTTCCCGGACTGGATGCAGATCGACGAGCTGCCGCACCTGCGCCGCGGCCTGCGCTCGGCCGCCTTCGACGGCGATGGCGTGGTGACCCGCGCGTCGGCACTGGTCCGCGATGGCGTGCTGCAGCGCTACGTACTGGGCAGTTACTCGGCCCGCAAGCTGGGCCTGCAGACCACGGCCAATGCCGGCGGCGTGCACAACCTGCAGCTGGCGGCCAACGCCGGGCCGCTGGAAGACATCGCCCGGCAGATGGGCAGCGGCCTGCTGGTGACCGAGCTGATGGGGCAGGGTGTCAATGGTGTGACCGGTGACTACTCGCGGGGGGCCGGTGGCTTCCGTGTCGAGAACGGGGAGATCCAGTACCCGGTGGACGGCATCACCATTGCCGGCAACCTGCGCGAGATGTTCATGGCGATCGAAGCGGTGGGCAGCGATGTCGATCCGCGCTCGCACATCCGGACCGGTTCGATCCTGGTGGGGCGGATGACCATCGCCGGTAATGATTGATGGCGTCGATGGCGTAAGCTATGGCCGCCTGACGCAACCGGCCTGATGCCGGTGGGTCAAGACCACCCAATGAAAAGGAGTTTTGTCGTGAGTGAATTCGATAACGTCCCGCCGCCGCCGCCGGTCACCGCCGATGTCCCGGCAGACCAGCGCACCATGGCCCTGGCCGCGCACCTGCTGGGCATCTTCACCGGTTTCATCGGCGCGCTGATCATCTGGCTGATCAACAAGGACGACGCCGGCAAGTCCTTCGTCACCGACCAGGCCAAGGAAGCGCTGAACTTCCAGATCACCGTGGCCATCGCGATGGTGGTCTGCATCATCCTGACCATCGTGGTCATCGGCGCGATCCTGATGCCGATCGTCGGACTGGTCAGCTTGGTGTTCTGCATCATTGCCGCGGTCAAGGCCAACAACGGCGAAGCCTATCGCTACCCGTTCGCATTGCGCCTGATCAAGTAAGACCGGCTGCATGCGGACATGAAAACGCCCGGCATTGCCGGGCGTTTTCGTTGCGCACCACGTCAGTGATCGCGCTCCACCGCAAGCCTGGCCAGCGCGCGCAGCGCATCGGCCTCTTCGTGGTAGCCCGCCAGAGCAGCCTGCATGCGGGCCGCCAGTTCGCGCAGCTGCGCCTTCGCTCCCTCCATGCCGAGCAGGGCGGGGAAGGTACTCTTGTCCTGCGCCTGGTCCTTGCCTGCCGTCTTGCCCAGCTGCTCGGAGCTGGCTTCGACATCGAGGATGTCATCGCGGACCTGGAACGCCAGGCCGAGTGCATCGGCGAATGCGTCCAGCTGCACCCGCTGCGGCTCCGGCGCATCGCCGCACAATGCGCCCATACGTACCGCGGCACGGATCAGTGCGCCGGTCTTGAGCGCATGCATCCGGGTCAGCGCGGCCAGCGACTGCTGCTGTCCGGTGGCATCGATATCCAGCGCCTGGCCGCCGCACATGCCGGCGGCACCGGAGGCGTGTGCCAGCGCCTGCAGGCAGTCCACGCGCAGTGTTGCCGGCAGTGGTGCCTCGGCCAGCAGGCTGAAGGCGCGGGTCTGCAGGGCGTCGCCGGCCAGGATCGCGGTGGCTTCGTCGAAGGCGATGTGGGTGGTGGGTTTGCCACGGCGCAGTGCATCGTCGTCCATCGCCGGCAGGTCGTCGTGCACCAGCGAATAGGCATGGATCAGTTCCACCGCCATCGCGGCCGCGTCGAGCCTTTCCGGTTGAGCGCCGAACAACTGGCCAGTGGCATAGACCAGCAGCGGACGCATGCGCTTGCCACCGCCGAGGACGGAATGGCGCATGGCCTGGTGCAGCCGCTGCGGTGCATCGGCCGGCGAGGGCAGGGCGGCATCGAGCAGGCTTTCGATCCGGTCGCGCCAGCGCGCGAACGCCGCCTCAGCCGTCATGGCTGGGCGGATCGAAGGGTTCTGCCGTATCGTGCTGTGCCGGATCGCTGAGCAGCCGGACGCGCAGTTCGGCCTGCTCCAGCGCCTGCTGGCACTGGCGGTACAGGCCCACGCCACGTTCGTAAGCACTGAGCGACGCTTCCAGGCTCAGCTCGCCGGTTTCCATCTGCTCCACCAGCTGCTCCAGCGATTCGAGCGACTGCTCGAACTGGGCAACAGGGGAGGCGTTTTCGGGGGACTTCTTGGCCATGCGGCAAGTGTGGACGGCACGCGCGCAGGGGTCAATTCACCAGCCACCCGGCTGCCACCGCAGCTGGGCGTCGTGAGCGTGCAGCCAGGCCTGCAGCGGTGCGGCGATCACCACATCGGCGGCGGCCAGCAGGTTGCCGTCAGCAAACAGCAGCGGCAGCTGCGCGCGCCGCCAGGGGGCCAGATGTTCACGCTGCAGGCAGTCCTTCAAGGCATGTGCGTGGCCGCGTCCCGGCAGCACGATGCGCTCGCCGCCACGCCGTGCACGCACCTGCATCGGCTGCTGGAACATCGCGGCGCCCAGCAGGCGCAGCTGGCCGCCATCAGGCAAGGCCAGAGGCACCCGGCCGTCCCACTCCTGCTGCCAGTCCAGGGGCAGGGCAGGCAGCTGGGCCGGCAGCAGATAGGCATGCTCGCGCCATTGCTGGATGACGTGATCCTGCCAGCGCACCCGCGCCTGCCGGTCGCAAGCGGAGGGCAGCATTTCCTCGAGCATCTGCTGCAGCACCCGCCCCGGCAGCGGGGCCGCGCCATGGCTGGCCACCCAGGTGCGCAGGACGCGTGCGGCGCGTTCCGGCGAGACCTGCCGCAGCAACTGCAAGGACAGCACGCGCGGGGCTGCTTCCAGGTGTGCGAGCAGTTCAGTGTCCTCCTCCTGCAGAAGGCCGCGGGTGCGTGCGCAATGATCGGCACTGCCGGCCAGGGCCGCTGCGGCGTGCGGCCAGCGCTGGCGCAGCAGCGGCAGCACCTGCAGGCGCAGGAAATTGCGGTCGGCATACGCGTCGTCGTTGCTGGGGTCTTCGATCCAGTGCAGATCGTGGGCCCGCGCATAGTCATGCAGAGCGTCGCGCGGGACCTGCAGCAGCGGCCGCCACAGCCGGTGGCCGGCGAGCATGCTGTCCCCGCTCATTGCCGCCAGGCCATCAACACCGGAACCGCGCAACGCGCGCAGCAGGAAAGTTTCAGCCTGATCGTCCTGATGCTGGGCCAGGGCCAGCGTCTCTCCGTCGCGCAGAGAGGCGGCGAAAGCAGCGCGACGCGCCTGCCGGGCTGCACCCTCCAGGCCCAGACCGGTGCCGGTCTCGACCTGCACGCGGTGTACGACCAGTTCGATTCCCAGGGCCGCGCACTGCTGCTGGCAATGCTGGACCCACGCATCGGCGTCGGGCTGCAGCCCGTGATGTACGTGTACAGCGCGCAGTCCCACGCCGGCCGCCTGCGTGCAGCGCCGCAGCCAGTGCAGCAGGACGGTCGAATCCAGGCCGCCGCTGTAGCCGACCAGCAGCGGTGCATCGAGGGAAACCAGGGCGGGGAAGGCAGTCACGGGTGAAGTGTAGGGTGATCGGCGGGGTCGCGCCGCGCCTTCGACTCACGGGCGGGATGCAGCCGGGCATGGCCCGGCTGCACACTGCGTCCGCCGTGCCGTTACTTTCCGTCGACGCTGCGTTCGAAGGCCTCGGGCGCCGGCAGCTGCACCGGTACGCCCTTGTCATCGCAGGTGCCCGCCTGGCACAGGCGATCGCGCAGCGCCGGCGTTGCCTGCACGATCATGTGATAGATCGTGTTCTGCTCCAGCGTGCCGCGGATCGCCTTGCTGCCGGGACCGCGCGCCCAGATGCCGACGTCCTCGCCACCATGCGATTCGGACTTCATCGGCACCAGCGCTTCCTGCATGTAGTCCGGATGCTCGGTGTCGACATCATGCAGGTCCGGACGCCCCTTGGCCGGCTCGAAGCTGCTCGGGTTGTGCGGGTAGCGCTTGCTGCCCGCCGGCTGCTGGTTGGTGCTGCCGGTGTGGCCCGGTCCATTGGCGTAGCTCAAGGTGGTGTAAGGCTGGCCGTTGCCGTCCAGCGCGTAGTCCAGCTTGCCGGCGCCGTCCTCACCGCCCTTGTCCTTCACCTTGCCCAGGATCGGGTTGCCGCGTGCGGGGTAGCCGACGAAGTTCAGGGTGTGCGAGTGGTCGGCGGTGACGATGATCAGCGTGTCGTCGGCCGACGTCATTTCCGACGCCACCCGCACCGCATCGGACATCGCCACGGTTTCGGTCAGTGCGCGATAGGCATTGCCGCTGTGGTTGGCATGGTCGATGCGGGCGCCTTCGATCATCAGCACGTAACCTTCCTGATGGCGCGACAGATTGGTGATCGCAGCAGCGGTCAGCTCGGCCAGGCTCGGCTCACCGGCCGGATCCTGCGGGCGCTCGTATTCGTAGCGCATGTGGTCCGGCTCGAACAGGCCGAGGATGGCCGGCGCATTCGCGGCGGCGGCCAGCTGCCTGCTGTTCCACACGTAGGCACCCTGCGGATGCGCCTGCTGCCATTCCTGTACCAGGCTGCGGCCATCCAGGCGCTGGCCGACCTTGTCGTCGTATTCCGGATCGCGCTCTTCCACGGTGGTGAATTCACCGCGACCACCGCCGAGCGCGACCAGCGGGCCGCGGCCATAGCGCGACGTGGACAGCAGCTGCTGGGCGATGTCCTTGCAGCCGGCGGCCTTGGCCGCTTCGGTCAGATCGGTGTCATTCTCCCAGTTGCGCTCCGGCGAGTGCGCGTAGGTGGCCGCCGGGGTGGCGTGGGTCAGGCGCGCGGTGGACACGATGCCGGTCGCCAGGCCGGCGCTGTCGGCCAGCTGCAGCCAGGTGAGCAGGCCCTTGGACAGGCTGTCGGCACAATCGGTTCGGGCGCCTGCGCTGACACCGATCGCGCCCATGTGGGTCTTCACGCCGGTGGTGATGGCGGTCATGGTGCCCGCCGAATCAGGGGTCTGCGAGTCGGTGTTGTAGGTCTTGCTGAACGCGGTGGCGGGGAAGCGTTCCCAGGACAGCAGGTTCTCTTCACCCGATCCGCCCTTCTTCTGGCCTTCGTAGATGCGCGCAGCGGCCACGGTGGTCAGGCTCATGCCGTCGCCGAGGAACAGGATGACATTCCGGGCCTTGCCGGCCATCGCGCCATTGGCGGCGGCCTGGGCGGCGCCGCTGCGGTACCACCATTGCGGCGTCTCGCCGGCCGGGTGTGCAACCGGCTCGACGGCGACCTTCAGGCCTGCCGGCGCGGAAGCGGGGGGGGTGCTGGCGCAGGCGCCGAGCAGCAGGGTGGTGGCACACGTGGCCAACAGGGAGACGGAACGGCGCATGGACGCTGGGATCTCACAAACTGTAACGGGACGTTCATTATGCCCGCCCTCGCAAGGCACGCCGATGACACACTGATTTGCCGGGCGGACGGTCGTTCTGCGGGCCGCCTTGGGCTATCGTGCCAGCATCCCTTCCTTCCCCTCTGGATTGCCTATGACGCTGGTCTCTGCCTGGCTGCGGATTCCATTCTGGCAGCGCGTGGTCGGCGGCTTCGTGCTTGGTGCGCTGGCCGGCTGGGCGCTCGGCCCCGCTGCGGAAACGTGGTTCGGTCCGCTCGGTGAGCTGTATGTCACCCTGATCAAGATGATCGCGGTGCCGCTGGTGTTCTTCGCGGTCATCAACGCGATCTCGTCACTGCATGGCCAGAAGTCGGTTGCAGCGCTCAGTGGCCGCACCTTCCTGTGGTTCGTGATCACCGCTGCGTTGGCGGTGTGCGTGGGCCTGGGCGTGGGCACCGTGCTGCAGCCCGGTGCCGGTGGCCTGCAGCTGTCCATGGCCAGCAACTATGTGCCGCGCGAGGTTCCCAGCGTGGTACAGGTGCTGCTGGATGTGGTGCCGGCCAACGTCTTCTATGCACTGTCCGGCATCGGCACCCGGGTCAATGCCGCCGGCGAGACCGTGCTGGCCGCTGGCAGGGGCTCGATCCTGCCGGTGATCTTCTTCGCCGGCCTGGTGGGCTTTGCCATCGTCAAGCTGGGCGAGAAGGTGACCGAGGCGCGGAAGCTGGTCGGCCAGATGAGCGACATCATGATCCAGGTGACCCGCTTCGTGCTGGAAGTCACCCCGATCGGTACCTTCGGCCTGATTGCCGGCCTGGTGGGCAGTTACGGTTTCGAGAAGCTGCTGCCGCTGGGGCATTTCGTGCTGGCCCTGTACGTGGCCTGTGCGTTGCACATCGTGGTCGTCTACAGCGCGCTGCTGCTGGCGCACGGCCTGAATCCGCTGAAGTTCTTCCGCGGCGCGGCGCCAGGCATGCAGGTCGCCTTCGTCAGCTCCTCCAGCTTCGCCGCGATGCCGGTGGCGCTGCGTTCGATCACCCACAACCTGGGCGTCAACAAGGACTACGGTGCATTCGCGGTGCCACTGGGTGCGAGCATCAAGATGGACGGCTGCGGCGCGATCTACCCCGCGTTGTGCGCGGTCTTCATCGCCCAGTACAGCGGCGTGCCTTTGACGCCGGAGCAGTACGTGGTGGTGCTGATCGCCTCGGTGCTGGGCAGCTTCGGTACTGCCGGTGTGCCGGGTACGGCCGTGATCATGGCCACCGTGGTGCTCAGTGCCGCCAATCTGCCGCTGGAGACCATCGGTTACCTGTATGCCATCGACCGTATCCTGGACATGATGCGCACCATGACCAACGTGACCGGTCAGATGCTGGTGCCGGTGCTGGTGGCCAAGGAGACCGGCCTGCTCGACCAGTCGGTGTACGACAATCCCTCCAGCAACGTGGGCGTGGATGACCCGGACCCTACGCCGCCACGCAGCTGAGACGCCGCGCAGCGGCCTGTCATGCGAGAGATGAAGGCCCGCCGCACTGGCGGGCCTTTTCGTTGTGGGCGTGCCCGCCGGGCCAGGAAAGGGAAGACGCATCCCAGGCATTCCGCGGGCAACGAAAAAGCCGCTGCAGGGCAGCGGCTTTCAGCTATCAGGCGGTGCCTGGAAAGGCGGCGTCAGAGCTCGACGCGGCGCGCCTGCATGAACTTGTTGCCCCAGTAGCCGCTGAGCAGGGTGTCCACCCGGACATCCTTGCCTGCGCTCGGGGCATGCAGGAAGCGGCCGTCACCTACATAGATGCCGACGTGGTCGACCCGGCCCTTGCGACCGAAGAACACCAGGTCACCCGCGGCCAGGGCGGCACGGTCGTTGATCAGCTCGGCGTTGTTGTCGTGTGCCATCTCGCGGGAGACGCGCGGCAGTTCGATGCCCAGCGCCGAACGGAAGACGTAGCCGACCAGGCCGCTGCAGTCGAAGCCGCTGTCCGGATTGCTGCCACCCCAGCGATAGGGGGTGCCGAGCAGGGTCATCGCCCGCCGCAGCAGCGACTGCACCTTGCCATTGTCGGCGGCGCTGCCGACAACGCTGCCATTGGCAGCGCTGCTGGTGTCGTAGTTGGCGAGCAGGCGGCTCAGATCGCCGGCGACCATGGCCGAGCGGTCCATCAGCGGAATGGTGTCGTTGGCGGCCAGGTGCGGCAGCAGGGCGGCCAGCGTGGCACTGGCGGCTGCATCGGTGCGGCTGCGCTGGGGGGCCGCGACTTCGGTCTTGCCCGTCACACGTACGCCATTGTCGGTCGCCGGGACCGGAACAGCGTCGGCGCGTGAGGGAACGGTCTGCGACCAGGCGGGGAGGCTGGTCAGGCACAGTGCCAAGCCCAGAAGAACAGGGCGGACACTACGCGGAGAAGCGGCGGTCTGGCCTTTGCACGTCAGGTCGTCAGTCGTCACGCGTCGGTCACAGAAAAAAAACGATGGGGCATCATGCCCTGTAAAAGCACTGATAAGTTAAAAATTCCGTTATAAAAACGTTATTTTCACTGTGACGCAATTCTCAATTTTGAACATGACGCCTGTTCATTTTAGCGAAGGACGCGTTTGGCCCCTGTGTAGTGGTCCTTCCAGTAGGGCCCGCTGAGCGAGTCCAGGCGCACCGTGCCGCCGGTGCTGGGGGCGTGCACGAAGCGCCCCTCGCCGACATAGATGCCGACATGGGTGACGTTGCCGCGGCTGCCGAAGAACACCAGGTCACCCGTGGCCAGACGCTTCGGATCGATCCTCGGGCCCTGTACGGCGGCCAGGTCGCGCGAGGTGCGCGGCAGCTTCAGATCCAGCATCTCGCGGTAGACATAGGCGACCAGGCCGCTGCAGTCGAAGCCTGATTCGGGGGTGTTGCCGCCGTAACGGTAGGGCGTGCCGACCAGGCTGATGGCACGCATCAGTACTGAATTGGCGGCCTCGGGATTGTCCGGGGTGGTCGCCGGCCAGTGCGCCGACGGCGGGGGCGCCGCCGTCCGGGTGGCCTTGCCGCCGCCGCAGGCGGTCAGCAGCAGGGGCAGGACCAGCAGCAGGGCGGGCACGGACAGCCGGCGCGGGCCGGACGAAACTGGCGTGATGTGCATGTTCTCCGGATAATGCGCCACCTTGGATTGGCCGTCATGATGGCGGCGTCCCCGCCGGGCGACAACCCGCCCCAACCCGTCTGCCTCCGGCAGAACCAGACAGAGTCGCGCATGAAGATCGAAAAAGACCGCGTTGTCCGCTTCCACTACACCGTTTCCGAAGTCGGCCAGGAGCCGATCGAATCGTCCAAGGACCGCGGCGAGCCGCTGGCGATCCTGATCGGTCACGGCAACATCATCCCGGGCCTGGAAAACGCCATGATGGACAAGGAAGCCGGCGCCACCTTCAGTGTCGACGTCACGGCGGCTGACGCCTATGGCGAGCGCCGCGAAGGCCTGTCCCAGCGCGTGCCGAAGAAGCACTTCGGCAATACCAAGCTGGCGCCGGGCCAGCAGGTCGTGCTGCAGACCAACTTCGGCCCGCGTGCGGTGACCGTGCAGAAGGTCGGCATGAGCGTGGTCGACGTCGATCTCAACCATCCGATGGCCGGCAAGGACCTGCACTTCGACGTGGAAATCGTCGACGTGCGCGAAGCCGGCAAGGAAGAGATCGAGCACGGCCACGTTCACGGCGACGGCGGTCACGCGCACTGATCGCCCTGCGATCGTGACGGCAGCAACGGCCCGCTTCGGCGGGCCGTTGCATGTCTGGAACACCGCGCGCTCGTCCACGGCGCGCAAGCGGGCTGCATAATGAAGGACCTGCCCGCCGGATGTCCTGTGAACAGCGCTTCGTCTTCCCTGCAGCCGGTCGCCTCCGGCGACCGCATCGCCGTGCTGGACATACTGCGCGGGGCGGCGTTGCTGGGCATCCTGCTGATGAACATGGAGGCCTTCAGCGGACCGCTGGACCTGGCATTCACCGGTATCGACGTGCGCTGGCAGGGGATCGATTACTGGGCCGACGCCTTCGTCTATGTGTTCGTGCAGGGCAAGTTCTTCACCCTGTTCTCGCTGCTGTTCGGCGCCGGATTCGCAGTGATGGTACAGCGCGCCGAGACCGCCGGCCGCGAGTTCACTCCGTTCTATCTGCGCCGCAGCGCCGGGCTCATGCTGATCGGCCTGTGCCACGCGCTGCTGGTCTGGTCCGGCGACATCCTGGTGCTCTACGCGCTGGCGTCGCTGCCCCTGCTGGCGTGCCGCGAGGCACCGCGCAGCTGGCTGCCGTGGATGGGCGTCATCGTCTACCTCGGTGGCGCGGCGATGATGCTGCTGCTCGGCGCCATGGTTTCACTGGCAACGCCGCAGGACGCGCAACAGATGCTGGTCGACGCGCAGCAGAGCATCGCCCGGGAGCGCATGGTCTACGGACACGGCAACTGGATCCAGGCCTGCATCCAGCGCCTGCATGAGTTTGGTTCGTCGATGGGGGCGCTGCTGATCACCGGCCCGGCGGTACTGGGCATGTTCCTGATCGGCAGTGGACTGGCCGGCAGTGGCGCGCTGGCCGCGCCGGAACGCCATCCGCGCCTGTTCGCGGCGCTGCGCTGGGTCGCCTTGCCGCTGGGCCTGCTGGTCACCGTGCTGGGTGTGGCCTGGAAACCTTACCTGGCACCCGGTACCTACGATCTTGGAGTGACCTCGGCGATGGCGCTGGTGATGGTCGGCGCGCTGCCGATGTGCCTGGGCTACCTCGCCTGGATCGTGCAGTGGCGTGCGCGGCTGGGCTGGCTGGCGCCGGTCGGCCGGATGGCGCTGACCCACTATCTGGGGCAGTCGCTGTTGTGCACCTGGGTGTTCTACCACCATGGCCTGGGCTACTTCGACGTGATGCCGCGCAGCGTGCAGCTGCTGTTCGCTGTGCTGCTGTTCGCCGCGCAGGTCGCGCTTTCCCATGCCTGGCTGCGCCGCTTCCGCTTCGGACCGATGGAGTGGCTGTGGCGGGCGATGACCTATCGCCAGTGGCCGCCGATGCGCCGCGAGGCTGGAAGGGGCTGACCGATGCAGGGGGCGCGCGATGACGTGATCGTGATCGGTGCCGGTGCCATCGGCCTGGCGACTGCGCTGGCGTTGTGCGGACAGGGACGGCAGGTACGGGTGATCGATCGTGGCCGCGTGGGCGCAGCGACGTCGTACGGCAACTGCGGCACCGTCACGCCCAGTCATGCACCGCCCCTGGCCGCGCCGGGTGTGCCGCTGCGTGCGTTGCGCTGGATGCTCGACCCACGTGCGCCGCTGTATGTGCGCAGCCGCCTCGATCCCGCGCTGTGGCGCTGGCTGCTGCAGTTCAGCGCGCGCTGCAATGCGCGGCATTGGCTGCAGGCCACGCGCGCGCGCGCTGCGCTGTTGAATGATTCCCGCGTGCGCCTGGCCGAATGGGTGGGAACCCATGGGCTGGACTGTGAATTCGAGACGCGCGGCCTGGATTACGTGTTCGGTGATGCACGCAGCTTCGATCAGCATATCGCCCAGTGCGAGGCGCTGGATGCGCACGGCATTGCGACCCGCTGCATCGATGGCGGCCACTACGCACGCGACAATCCGGCGTTCCATGATCGGCTTGCCGGTGCGATCCATTTCCCCGGCGACGCGCAGCTGCGCCCGGACCGTTTCACTGCGGAGCTGGCGCGGGTACTGCGTGCGCAGGGCGTCGAGATCGACGAGCAGGTCGAGATGCAGGGCTTCAGCGGCGACGTACACGGGGTCCGGGTACAGGCCGGCGGACGCACGCTGCGCGCGCGGGAACTGGTGCTGGCCACCGGCCCGTGGTCGCCGCGATGGGCACGGCTGCTCGACCTGCGGGTGCCGATCCAGCCCGGCAAGGGGTACTCGCTGACCTGGTCGCGCCCGCCGTTGGTGCCGGCCCGTCCGGTCGTGCTGAAAGATCACTCCGTCTTCGTGATCGCCTGGCGCGACGCGCTGCGACTGGGGGGCACGATGGAATTCGCCGGTGCCGACCCGCAGCTGCGTGCGCAGCGCCTGCAGGCGTTGCAGCTGGCCGCTGATCGCCACCTGCGCATGCCTCGTGGCGCGCAGCTGCACGAGCAGTGGTGCGGCTGGCGTCCGATGAGCGTGGACGATGTACCGTTGATCGGCCGCGCGCCTGCCCATCCTCACGTCTGGCTTGCGGCAGGGCATGGCATGCTCGGCATCAGCATGAGCGCCGGCACCGGCCAGCTGATCGCCGATCTCGTCTGTGGCCGCACGCCAGCGATCGATCCTGCCCCTTACCGACCCGAGCGATTCCGATGAACACGGCTTCCCATGATTACGACCTGATCGTCCTTGGCGGCGGCTCTGCCGGCCTGGCCGGCGCCATCCGCGCCGCGCAGTACGGCAAGCGCGTAGCGCTGCTGGAACCCGGTGAACTGGGCGGGACCTGCGTCAATGTTGGCTGCGTACCGAAGAAGGCGATGTGGCTGGCCGCCGATCTGCACGAGCGTATCGGCCTGGCAAGCGCGATGGGCTTCGATGTGCCGCCACGACCGGCACTGTCGTGGAAGGAACTGGTGATCCATCGCCAGGCCTATATCAGCAACATCCATACCAGCTACCACAAGCGTCTGGATGAAACCGGCGTCGTCCGCATCCCGGCGCGCGGCCACCTGCTCGACGCGCACACGGTGGCCTGCAGCGACGGGGTGCGCTACACCGCCGACCACATCCTGATCGCCACCGGAGCGCACCCGCAGCGTCCGGACATCCCCGGCGCGGAGCTGGGCCTGGTATCCGACGACTTCTTCGAGTTGCGTGCGGCCCCGGCCGAGGTCGCGATCATCGGCGGCGGCTACATCGCGGTGGAGCTGGCCGGGCTGCTGCAGGCGCTGGGCAGCCGGGTGAGCCTGCTGGTACGCGGCAAGCGCCTGCTGGAACGCTTCGACTACGAACTGACCGATCAACTGGCGGAAAACCTCCGCCAGCAGGGCGTGCGCATCTACTTTGATTACCGCCTGCGCGAACTGCAGCGCGACGGTGAGCGCGTCCGCGCCTTCGGCCATGATGGCCCCATGGACAGCGTGTTCGACGCGGTGTTCTTCGCCACCGGCCGCCGTGGCAACAGCCGGGGCCTGGGCCTGGAAGCGCTGGGCATCGACATCGGCGAGCACGAGCAGGTGCAGGTGGATGAATGGCAGACCACGGCGGTACCCAGCATCCATGCCGTGGGGGATATCGCGGGCAAGGTGGGCCTGACCCCGGTGGCGGTGGCTGCATCGCGTCGGCTGATGGACCGTCTGTTCGGTGGCCGCCCACAGTCGAAGATGGACTATGAGAATGTGGCCAGCGTGGTGTTTTCGCATCCGCCGCTGGGGGCGGTGGGCATGGGTGAGGAGGAGGCGCGTGCCTGCTTCGAGCAGGTGACGGTCTATCACAGCCGTTTCCGGCCGATGCTGCAGGCACTGGCCAACGGTACCCAGCGCAGCCTGTTCAAGATGGTCTGCGCCGGGCCGGAAGAGCGCGTGGTGGGGGTGCACCTGCTGGGCGAGGCCGCGGACGAGATCCTGCAGGGCTTCGCGGTGGCGGTGAAGATGGGAGCGACCAAGGCCCAGTTCGATGACACGGTGGCGATCCACCCGACCTCCGCAGAGGAAGTGGTGCTGATGCGCTGACGCTGCGGTTGCCGCGTCGGGCCATGCGACAATGGGCGCCCACACGCACCCCCGGGCCGCCCTGCGCGGCCCGCCGCTGTTCCCATGTCAAGCTCCTCCCCGCGCATCGCCACCGCATCCCCACGCATCGCCCTGGGGGGAATCGGCCTGGCGGCGATCGGCGCCGTTGCCGCATCCGGCAAGGCGGTGATCGTCAAGCTCGGCCTGCGCCACGGTGTCGATGCGACCACGCTGCTGGCGCTGCGCATGCTGATGGCACTGCCCCTGTTCGCACTGATGGCGGTGTGGGCTTCGCGCCGTGTCGAGCCGCTGTCGTGGGCAGACCGGGCGCGCGTGCTGTGGCTGGGGTTCACCGGCTACTACCTGTCCAGCCTGCTGGATTTCCAGGGTCTGCAGTACATCAGCGTCACGCTGGAACGATTGATCCTCTACCTCAACCCGACGCTGGTGCTGCTGATCAACGTGCTGCTGGCGCGGCAGCGGCCAGGGCGCTGGCAGGTCGTCGCGCTGGTGCTGAGCTACCTGGGGGTGCTGCTGGCGTTCGGCCACGATCTGCAGCGGGAGGGCGGGCAGATCATCGTCGGCAGCCTGCTGGTGCTGGGCAGCGCGCTCAGCTATGCGCTGTACCTGTTCGGCAGCGGCCAGGTGGTGGCACGGATCGGCGCGGTGCGTCTGACCGCCTATGCCAGCTGCGTGGCCAGCGGTCTGGTGCTGCTGCATTTCGCCATCACCCATCCGCTGCCACTGCTGTGGCAGGCACCTGCACCGGTGCAGTGGCTGTCGCTGGTCAACGCCACGGTCTGCACCGTGCTGCCGGTGCTGGCGATCATGCTGGCGGTGCAGCGCGTGGGTTCCTCGCTGGCAGCGCAGGTCGGTATGCTGGGGCCTGTTTCCACCATCGTGATGAGCCTATGGCTGCTCGACGAACCGATGGGGCCGGCGCAGATCGCCGGCACCGTGCTGGTCCTGCTCGGCGTGCTGCTGGTGACGCGTCTGCGCCGCTAACGCCGGACCAGGCGCGCGCGCGCATCCTGGCGGTGATCCACGCGATCCCGCCGGGACACGTGATGGGCTATGGACAGGTGGCGATGCGCGCGGGCCTGCCGGGGCGGGCACGCTTGACGGCACGCATTCTCGGCCAGAACGATGACCCGACACTGCCCTGGCACCGCGTGCTGCGTTCTGACGGACGCATCGCCATGGCGGAGGGGTCGGCGGGCTGGCGGGAACAGTCGCAGCGGCTGCGCGCGGAAGGCGTGGTGGTGGAGAACGGCCGGGTGCGGATGCCGGCGTCCGACCCGGCGGCGGCGCTGGATGCCGCCGTGTGGGGACCGGGCTGAGCGCGACCGGGGTCTGAACGGGCCGCACGCGGCAGTCGCCGACACGACACGACGGTGCGGCTATGATGGAGACCGTTCCATGCCGGTGTCCCCATGTTCCCGCGACTGCCAACCGTCACCAAGGCCCTGCTGATCGCCAACGCGATCCTGTTCCTGTTGCAGCAGCCGTTCCTGCTCGGCAACCAGACCTTCGAGCCGTTCATGCTGCAGCCGCTGCAGCAGGGCTTCGATGCGTTCTCCCCGGGTGGCAACTTCCAGCCGTGGCAGCTGCTGACCTACGGCTTCCTGCACGGCAGCTTCGGCCACCTGTTCTTCAACATGCTGGCCGTTTTCATGTTCGGTGCGCCGCTGGAACAGACCTGGGGCGAGAAGCGCTTCCTGCTCTACTACCTGGTGTGCGTGGCCGGCGCCGGCGTCTGCCAGCTGCTGGTGGGGACGCTGCTGGAGAATCCGGCCACGGTGCTGGGCGCGTCCGGTGGTGTGTTCGGCCTGCTGCTGGCGTACGGCATGTTGTTCCCGAACCAGCGGGTGATGCTGCTGTTCCCACCGATTCCGATGAAGGCGCGCACGTTCGTGATCCTGTTCGGTGTCGGTGAACTGGTGCTGGGCATGACCGGCTGGCAGCCGGGCGTGGCGCACTTCGCGCACCTGGGTGGCATGTTGTTCGGCTGGCTGCTGATCCGCTACTGGCGCGGCCAGCCACCGTTCAACAAGCGCCGTCCCCCCGGCCCGCCGAACCGTCCGAATCATCTGCGCAGCGTCAAATGATCCGCAGGGTCATTTGATGCAGCAGGTGCCAACCGTGGTTGGCACACCCCTACAGATCCTGCAGGATCACCTGCGCGGCATTGTGGCCCGGCGCGCCGGTCACGCCGCCGCCGGGATGCGTGCCTGAACCACACAGGTAAAGCCCGGGCAGGGCACCGCGGTAGCCGGCCTGGCCGATCATCGGCCGCGCCGAGAACAGCTGGTTGGGACTGAGCGCACCGTGGAAGATATCGCCGCCCACCAGGCCGAACGTCCGCTCCAGATCCAGCGGTGACAGCACTTGCCGACCGAGCACGCTGTCGGCGAAGCCGGGCGCATACCGATCGACGGTGGCGATCATCAGGTCGGCGACGGTATCGCGATGTGCGTCCCAATGCCTACCCCCGGGCAGGACCGGTGCCACATGCTGGCAGAACAGGCTGGCGACGTGCTGGCCCGGCGGCGCCAGCGAATCGTCCAGCGTGCTGGGAATCAGCATCTCCACGATCGGCTCGCGCGACCAGCCGTCGCGCCGTGCATCCAGCCACGCGCGGTCCATGTAGTCGAGGCTGGGCGCCATGATGATGCCGGCACTGAGGTGCTCACCGGCGCCGGGCAGGGCGTGGAAGTCCGGCAGCCGCGACAGCGCCACGTTCATCCGGAAGGTGCCCGAACCGCAGCGCCACTGCGCCATGCGTTCGCGCGTCGCCGCGGGCACCTGCTCCGGTTCCAGCAACTGCTCGTAGAGCAGTTTTGGATTGACGTTGGCCACCACCACGCGCGCGCGCAGTACGTCCCCGCCGGCCAGCTCAACGCCCACCGCGCGTCCGTGCTCAACCAGCAGCCGCTTTACGCCGGCATCCACGCGCAGTTCTGCGCCGGCCGCGCGCGCCGATGCAGCGATGGCCTGGCTGATCGCGCCCATGCCACCGATCGCATGGCCCCAGGCGCCCTTCACTCCGTTGCATTGGCCGAACACGTGGTGCAGCAGGACGTAGGCACTGCCGGGCGTGTACGGACTGGCGTAGTTGCCGACGATGCCATCGAATCCGAACAAGGCCTTGATCGGCTCGCTTTCAAACCAGCGGTCCAGATAGTCGGCGGCCGACAGGGTGAACAGATCAAGCAGCTCCTGGCGCAGGGCAGGGGACAGTGCCGCCAGTTCCCGGCCGAGCCGGCCCATCCGCCACAGTGCCGGCAATGCGCGCCAGCCGCCTGCGACGCCGAGGTCCGGCGGCGCGCGCAGGGCCCAGGCGCGCAGCACGTCGGCGAAGACCTCCAGCCTCGCCTCATAGGCTGGCAGGCGCTGCGCATCCCGTTCGGAGAACTTCGCCACCTCGGCCTGGGTACGGCCGGGTGCCGACAGCAGATAGCGGCCGTCAGGCAACGGCAGGAAATTGTTGGCCGGGCGGGCGACGACGCGCAGGCCATGCGCGTGCAGCTGCAGCTCGTCGATCACCTTAGGCTGCAGCAGCGAGACGGTGTACGAGGCGACCGAGTTGCGGAAGCCCGGATGGAATTCCTCGGTGACCGCTGCGCCGCCGAGCACGCCACGGCGTTCGAGCACCAGTACTTTCCTGCCGGCACGGGCAAGATAGGCCGCGCAGACCAGGCCATTGTGGCCGCCGCCGACGATGACCGCATCCCACGCGGTCATGCGGTGCGGATCGCCGCTTCGATGGTGGCGATGTCGATCTTCTTCATCGGCATCATCGCGTTGAAGGCGCGCTTGGCCAAGGCCTTGTCCGGGCTGGTCACCGCTTCGATCAGCATGCGCGGACTGATCTGCCATGAGATGCCCCAGCGGTCCTTGCACCAGCCGCACTGGCTCTCCTGCCCACCGTTGCCGACGATCGCGTTCCACAGGCGGTCGGTCTCGGACTGGTCCTCGGTCTGGATCTGGAACGAGAACGCTTCGCTGTGCCTGAACGCGGTGCCGCCGTTGAGCCCGACGCAGGGAATGCCGCAGACGGTGAACTCGACCGTCAGCACGTTGCCCTCCTTGCCGTCCGGATAGTCACCCGGTGCGTGATGCACGGCCGTTACCGCGCTGTCGGGCAGGATCCCGGCGTAGAACGTGGCGGCCTCGAGTGCTTCGCTGTCGTACCAGATGCAGATCGTGTTCTTGTGGGCCATGGTCGGGTTCCGCTGCAGGACGAAGGCGCAGCGATAGCATGCGGCGTGTTAATGGCGGATCGTGCTGCATGCGCAAAAAAAAGGGCGCCCGAGGGCGCCCTTCATGTCACGGCCGGCTGGCTCAGCGCCAGACCTTGATCTGCTCGGCATCGCTGCGCTGCATCGGCTGGCCGGCCTTGCAGCTGAAGGTGGCGCCGAATGCCGGGAGGTTGGCCAGCGTGCCGTTCGTGCGCCACATGCCCGGCGCGCGGATGTCGGCGGTCAGGCGGCGTGCGGCTTCGTTCGGCGACAGCTGCTGCGCCCACAACGCGGCCCAGGCACGGAAGAAGCCCTGCTGCTGGGCCGGCTTGGCCTTCGGCTCCTGTGCGGTGTAGGCCGCCCAGGCCAGTTCCAGGCCGGCGATGTCGGCCAGGTTCTCCTCCTGGGTCAACGTGCCGTTGACCTTGGCGCCCTTCACGCCCGGGAACTCGTACGCGCCGTACTGGGCGGCCACACGGCTGCCGAGCAGGGTCCAGGCGGTCTTGTCGGCCGGCGTCCACCAGCTGCGCAGTTCGCCCTTGGCATCGACCAGCGCGCCCTTGGCATCGATGGCACGGGTCAGCTCGTGGCCGACCAGGCCGCCGAAGCTGCCGAACTTGTCGGCGCTGTCGGCCTTGGCGTTGAACACCGGGCCCTGCAGGATGGCCGCAGTGACGATCAGGCGGTTCTGCGCCAGGTCATAGGCCAGCGACGGCTGTTGCGGCAGCACATCCCAGCGACGGTCGGCATTGCCCTTGCCGATGCGCTTCATCTCCTCGCGATGGCGCCAGGTCGAGGCGATCAGCATGTTGCCACCGAACGAGCCGCGGCCCATCGGCTGCACGGTGTAGTCGAGGTCGCGCAGCGGGGTGCCGATCTCGATCTTCAGCGCCGCCAGCTTGGCCTGTGCTTCAGCCTTGGCTTCGGCACTCATCCACGTGCTGTTCCTGACGGCCTCGATCTGCACCTCGCGGACCTTGTCGACGATCCATGCCGCCTGCCGGCGGTCTTCGGCCGAGAGATGGCGGGCAGCGTACTCGCGGCCGACCATCGGACCGGCCGCCACATTGATGGCATCGAGCACCGCTTCCCAGCGCTGCGGCGGCAGCGTCTGCCCGCGCAGTACGCGGCCGCGGAACTCAAACTCGGCGTCCCGGTAGGCCTTGGACAGGTACGGCGCCATCGAGTCGCCCACGCGCCAGCGCAGGTAGGCCTTCCACTGGTCCGGCTTGAGCTTGGTGACCATGCCATCCAGCTGCTGGAACAGGCCCGGGTCGGCCAGCGATACCAGATCGTCGTTCACACCCTGTACTTTCAGGAAGGCCTCCAGCTGCAGGTTGCGGTAGCGGCTGTTGAGTTCCTTGGTGGAGATCGGCGCGTAGTTGTTGAACGGGTTGTTGATGCCGGCCAGCGACTGTGCATTGCGCGCCAGCTCGGTTTCCAGCGCGATCACCGCCTGCGACTCCGCATCGAGCTTGGCTGCCGGCGTACCGGTCAGTGCCAGGATCTGCTTGACGTAGGTGCGGTAGCGGCCCATCAGCGCCACGGTATCGGCATCGGTGCGGGTATAGAACGCCGGATCCGGCAGGCCCATGCCGCCCTGCATGAAGTAGCCGATATGACGGTCCAGTGCCTTCAGGTCGACGTCCGGACCGAAGTTGAAGGCGACCGGGATGCCGACCTGATGGAGTGCAGCGATCGACGCCGGCACATCCTTGGATTTCTTGATCGCATTGATGCGTGTCAGCAGCGGCGCGATCGGATTGGAGCCATCGGCTTCCACCGCCGCCTCGTCCAGGCCGCTGGCCCAGAAGTCGCCCAGCAGCTTCTGCACGTTGCCCTGCGGCGACGTCATGGCCGCATCGAGCAGTTCGCGCTGTTGCTGCCTGCTGCGCTCGACCAGCTGGCCCAGCGCGGTGGTGGCTCCGGTCTGCGGTACCGGGTTGGCCTTCAGCCAGCCAGCGTTGGTGGCGCCGTAGAAGTCGCTGCACTGGGCACTGACGGCCGGGGCGCGGGCGGCCTTTTTCTTTGCGGCGAACGCATCATGGCTCGGGACCAGGGTCGCCAGGCTGATGCCCAGGGCGATGGCAAGCGGACGGAAATTGGGCATGTAGAACGAATCCATGATGGATTGAGGGCGGGCGCACTATAGCAAGCCGCGCATGGGCGCAGCATGCACGTATCACGGTATGCCTGGCGGCCGTGGCGGGTCGCGCAAAAACAAGGGCCCGGGAGATCCCGGGCCCTTGCAGGTCTGCCTTGGCGTCAGCCGTGGCTTACCAGATCACCACCTGCTGCTCGCCGCTGCGCGCCATCGGTGCACCGGCCTTGCACTGGAACGCGGCCGCGAAGGTCGGCAGGTTCGAGGGCGCGCCCATCGCGCGGAACTGCGCCGGGGCGTGCGGATCGGTGGCCAGGCGGACCTTGGCGTTTTCCGGGGTGTACTTGGTACGCCACACGGTGGCCCAGTTGAAGAAGAAGCGCTGATCGCGGGTGAAGCCGTCGACCTTCGGATCTTCCTTGCCGGCCGAGGCCTTCTGCAGCGCATCGTAGGCCGTGGCCAAGCCACCCAGGTCGGCGATGTTCTCGCCCAGGGTCAGGTGGCCGTTCACGGCCTGGCCGTCAACCTTGTACTGGTCGAACTGCTTGACCAGCTTGCCGGTCAGGCCTTCGAAGTTCTTCTTGTCGGCCGGCGTCCACCAGTCTTCCATGTTGCCGGTCGGCCCGAAGCGCGCGCCCTGATCGTCGTAGCCATGGGTCATCTCATGGCCGATCACCGCACCGATGCCACCGTAGTTCAGCGCATCGTCTGCCTTCGGATCGAAGAACGGCGGCTGCAGGATGGCGGCCGGGAACACGATCTCGTTCTGCAGCGGGTTGTAGTAGGCGTTGACCGTCTGCGGGGTCATGCCCCACTCGGTCTTGTCCACCGGCTTGCCGATCTTGGACAGATTGAATTTGTAGTTGAACTCGTTGGCCGCACGCACGTTGGCCAGGTAGCTGTCGCGCTGGGTCTGCAGGCCCGACCAGTCACGCCACTTGTCCGGGTAGCCGATCTTCGGAGTGAAGGTTTCCCACTTCGCAATGGCCTTGGCCTTGGTTTCCTCGCTCATCCAGCTCAGGCCCTGGATGCGTTCCTTCAGCGAGGCAGCCAGGTTCTTCACCAGTTCTTCCATCTTCGCCTTGGCTTCCGGCGAGAAGGCAACCTTCACGTACAGCTGGCCGAACGCTTCGCCGGCATCGTTCTCGATGGTGCCCAGCACGCGCTTCCAACGCGGCTTCTGTTCCTTCTGGCCGTTGAGGGTCTTGCCGTAGAACGCGTAGTTCTCCTGGACGAAGGCATCGGCCAGGTACGGCGAGGCGCCATCGACGGTGTGGAAGCGCAGGTAGGCGCGCCAGACCGACGGGTCGGTGTCGCCCAGCGCCTTGCTCACTTCCTCATGGAAGGCCGGCATCGCCAGCGAGAACTTCTCCGGCGCAGCAACGCCCTGCGACTTGAAGAACTCGGTCCAGCTGAAGTTCGGGGTCAGCTTGTCGGCGTCAGCCAGGGTGACCGGGTTGTAGTACAGCTCCACATTGCGCGACAGTTCGACGCGCGACTTGGACGCCTTGGCCAGGCGGGTCTCGAACTTGACCACGTCCTCAGCCTGCTTGGCGGCGTCGGCTGCCGGGACGCCGGACAGTTCCAGCACCTTGGCGACGTGCGCCTGGTAGGCCTTGAGCTTGTCGGCGTTCTTGGCGTCGGTGTAGTACGTGCTGTCAGGCAGGCCCAGGCCGCCCTGGCTGGCGTAGGCCAGGTTCATGGTCGAGTTCTTGAAGTCGGCCTCGGCGCCGAAGCCGAACAGCACGTTCTCGCCCTTGGCTGCGCTGGTGCGCAGGTAGTCGGCGATGGCGGCCTTGTCCTGCAGGCCGTCGATGGCGGCCAGGTCGGCCTTCAGCGGCTCGATGCCCTGGGCGTTGATCTTGGCCTCATCCATGCCGGTGGCCCACAGGTCGCCGACGATCTTCTCGATGTGGCTCGGGTTCTTGACCTGCGCGACCTGCTCGGCCAGCTGGTGCTGCACTGCCACCGAACGCTCGTCGAGGATGGTGAACGCGCCCCAGCTGGTGCGGTCGCCGGGAATCTCGTTGGCGGCCAGCCACTTGCTGTTGACGTAGTCGCCGAATGCGGTGCAGGCGTCCAGGTTGGTGTCCAGATCGCTGGGCTGGAAGGCGTTATAGGCCGGCAGCTTGCTCTCATCCAGGGTGTAGGTGGTGGCTTCGGCGGCGGCCGGGGCAGGCGCAGCGGCCTCCTTGGCCGGGGTTTCGTTCTTGCCACAGCCGGCCAGCACGGCCGACACGGCCAGGCTGAGCAGCACGATCTTGGGAGTACGCGTGATCACTATGTTTGGCCTCCAGGCCGAGTGAGTCAGGGAAGAGCCGCGGGGACGGCCGTGGGCCGAACGATACGCCGCCAGCCTACCCCGCAAGGGTGTCGAAGGTCATGGGCGGGTGCAAGGGGCTGCATCGGGCCCTGCAAAAGACAGACCCGGCAAAAGCCGGGTCTGTCGGGGTGCTGCGGACTACGGCCCTATCAGAACTTGTACTTCAGACGCACGAACGGGGTGCGACCGTACAGGTCGTACTGGGTGGCAAAGGCTGCGGTGTTGCCGTAGCGGGTGCCGGCGCCGGTGGAGATCAGTGCCGGCTTGGTGTTGAACACGTTGGCCACGCCCACCAGGATTTCCCAGTCGGCCTGCTTGTAGCTCAACGAAGCGGTGTGATACACGCGAGCGTCGGCGACCAGATCGCGGTACGAGTCCGGACGGCCCTGGTAGGTGAAGCGCGAGTTGAGGGTCGTGTTCTCGGTCTTGCCGATGTACTGGGTCAGCCAGTTGTATTCCCAGTCGCCGCGGGTCAGGGTCAGGCCCAGGTTGGCAACCAGGTCCGGACGGCCGATCAGGCCAAGCTGATCCGAGGAGGCCAGGCCGCTGGCCTCGGCGCTGTCGAACAGCTGTGCCACGTCTTCCACGGTGTAGGTGACCTGCGAATCCAGGGCGAACTTGCCGAAGCCGAACTCATGTTCCCAGTTCAGGGTCATGTCCCAGCCGCGGGTGCGCTGCTGGTTGATGTTCAGGTACTGGGCGTAGATGTTGCGGATCGAATTCGCGTCCGGGCCGGTGGTCGGGTTGCGCTCCAGCAGGTCGCAGTAACGGTTCGGGAAGGTGCTCGAACCGTAGCAGCCGGTGGTGATGTCCAGTGCACCCAGCGAGGTGATCTGGCCGCGGATATCGTAGTCGAAGTAGTCGATCGCCACGCTCAGGTCGGCGAACGACGGAGTGAACACGATACCGGCGCTCTTGGCGCGGGAGGTTTCCGGAACCAGGTTGCCGGCGCCGCCGCTGGTGAACACGGTGGCACTGGAGCCTGCGCCGACGTAATCGCCCGGGATGCCGGCGGCACCGCAGTTGGCACGGATATTGGTGTTGTCGCTCTCTTCCCAGCGGATGCAGGGATCGATCGCGGTCTGGGACTGGAAGCCGGTCTGGTTGCCCAGGTACAGCTCGTACAGGCCCGGTGCACGATAGGAGGTGCCGACGGTGCCGCGCAGACGCAGCGACGGAATGATCTGCCAGTTCAGGCCGGCCTTCCAGACCTTGTCGCTGCCGCTGACCGAGTCGTACTTGAAGATGCGGCCCGAAGCATTGGCGGTGAGCGATTCGATGCCGGTGACGCCCTTGATCAGCGGGATGTCGAACTCGACGAAGGCTTCCTTCACCTTGTCGTTACCCTTGGTCACGTCGGCCGTCGAGGCGCCCCAGAGATCCTTGTAGTTCTCGTCCGGCGTATCTTCGATGGAGTAGTAGCGGTACTCCACACCGAACGCAGCACCCAGCGCACCTGCGGGAAGGTCGAACAGCTCACCGGAGAAGATCGCATTGACCGTCACGGTGTCATAGGTGGTCTTGCCGGTGGCGGTGATGCCCAGGATGTCGACCAGTTCGTCAACCTTGGCGCCGCTCAGGTAACCCGGGTCGAAGTAGTTCGCTGCCGGCGTTTCGCCAGCACCCGGACGGGTCAGGTCGCCGGTGATCGAGTTGCGGATGCCCAGCGAGCTGTACTTGCCGCTGGAGCGGCTGGCATTGGCATTGACTTCCCAGCCCCAGCTACCCGTGAACAGGCCATCGAATTTGTTCGCCAGGTAGTAGTAATCGACCTCGGTCTGCGAGGACGACTTGAATGGAAGCACGGGCTGCGCGTAGCCATTGGTGGTGCCCGGGGCTTCCACGACGGGGAAGAACTGGCGCCACTGGAAGTTGTTGGTCTTGCGGTTGTTGTAGAGGAACTGGGTCTTCCAGTTGAACCCATCAAAACCGAAGTCCGAAGCGAAGTAGGCCGACTTGCGCTCCTGGCGGTTGATGATGTGAGACTGACCCCACGCATCGAAGTTCAACGGTTCTTCGTAGTAGGCGACCGGGCTGCCGTTGGCGTAGGTGCGGTTGGCGCGCGGGCGATAGCCCGGGAACGGCCCCACGGTGCTGCCGTCCGGCGAGGGAATGTAACGGATCGGCGAGTCGTACTCATCGATGACGTTGATGAGCAGGTTGTTGCAGTTCGCAAGATTGGTCCCGGCGGTGATCGAATGATCCTGCCGGTCGATGCGGTTGCCGTTGGCGTCCTTGATCAGATCATTGCCGCAGTTCAGGAAGTCGCGGTCGCCGCGGGTCAGCTCGTTGTGGCGGTACCATTCGACGGCAGCGACGATGCTGCCCTTCTCGAAGTTCCAGCCATTGGCAAGCGAGCCCTGGAAGACTTCACCGCCACCTTCGGTCGGGATACGGCCGGTGACCGTCAGCTCCGGGCGCTCGAAATTCTTCTTGGTGATCAGGTTGACCACGCCGGCCACGGCGTCGGAACCGTAGATGGACGAGGAACCGTCCTTCACGATTTCCGCACGCTGCAGGATGGCGGTGGGAATGACGTTCAGGTCGAATGCGCCGACCGCGCCGCGGGTACCGGCCGGGCCCGGACGCTGGCCGTCCAGCAGCACCAGGGTGCGGTTGGCACCCAGGCCGCGCAGCGAGAACGTCTGCACGCCGGTACCACCGTCAACGACGAAGCCACCGAACTGGTGGGTGATCTGGGTTTCAGCAGCACCGATAGCGGACTTCTGCAGGAACTCGCCCACCGACACCTGGCCTTGGGCAGCGTTGTGCTCGGTGTCGATGGTGAACACCGGCGACGACGTTTCGTAATCCGCACGACGGATCAGCGATCCGGTGACGGTGATCTTGTCAAGGTCGGTGGCGCGCTGGTTGTGGGAGGAAGTGCTTGACGCCGCGGCTTCCTGCTGGGTGGTCTCCTGGGCCAGGGCCGGTGCGGCCTGCAGGCAGGCCAGCACAGCAAGAGTGAGCGGGACGCGGCTTGGCTTGATGTGGCGGTTGGCGTTGCGCATTTCGATGTGATCCCCACTTGTTATGCTTCGGTTAATGGAGTGTATGTGCCGCGTAAAGTAAATGCAACATGAATGGAGAATTGCTGTAACCCGTTGTTGCTAAGGGAAAATTCAGTGAACGGCGCATGAAAAAACCCCGCCGGGTTCAAGCCAGCGGGGTCCATGAACGGGCCAGCGTCCGGTTGCTTACAGGCCGCCCGGTCCGCAGTCCTTGCTGAGGAAGTCCGCCATCAGCGGCAGCGTCGCGCGGTAGTGGCTCGGGTACCACGGCATGCTGTGCGGCATGTCCGCAATCAACTCGAAGCGTGCGGGCACCTTGTCCTTGACGCCGTTATAGAAATTCCTCGCGTGGGACGCGGGGGTGCGCACATCGCGGTCTCCCACGAAGGTCAGCAGGGGGATGGCGGCCTTGGCGGTGTTCTGCATCGGGTCCATGCCCTTCACGGTCTGTCCCTGCAGGATGCGCTGCAGACGGTTCTCGCTCCAGGAAACACCCAGGCGGGCGAGATCGGTTACGGGGGCGCCGGCAATGGCGCATTGATAGGGTGACGGACTGCGCACGACCGCAGCGGCCGAGGCGAAGCCGCCGTAGGAATAACCGAAGATCGCGATGCGGTCCTTGGCCGCTATCCCCTGCTGCACAAGCCAGGCCGCCGCATCATCGTTGTCGTCCTGCATCGTCAGGCCCCATTGTTTGTCGCCGGCGATCCAGTGCTCACGCCCGAACCCGGTTGAGCCGCGGTACTGCGGCCGGATCACCGCGTACCCGCGCGAGGTGAAGAACGGTACCCAGCCGGACGCATCCCAACCGGTGTAATCACGGGCCCAAGGGCCGCCGTGCGGATGGACCAGCGCCGGCAACGCCGCGTCGCCGTTCTTCCAACCTGCGGGCAGATCGACGATGGCAGGAATCTTGCGGCCATCGCGGGCGGTGTACGTCACCCAGCGCTGCTCGCCGATCTGCTTGCCATCCACCCAGGGGCGTTCGCTGCCAAGCGTCGTGACCTGCTTGCGATCCACCAGGATCTGGTAGCTGGTGGGCGAGCTGGCGCTGTTGGTGGTGAACAGCACGCGGGACAGATCATCGTTGTAACCGGTAATGGCGATGTACTTGCCCGGATACGCCTGCTTGAGGCCGTCGTACAGGGCCTTCATCTGCGGATCGACATAGACCGCCTCACGGCGCGGGCCGTCGACATAGAAGCCCAGCACCTGGTTGAAGTTGCTGGGCTTGGTGCCCAGGATCAGGCCGCCGATCGGATACTCGGGATGAGCCGCCAGCGGTTCGTTGTCAAACGTTCTGCTGGCTGGGTCGTACAGTCGGGCCTGTACCTGGTCGGAGAACTTGTCGGTGAGGATGTACAGCTTGCCGTTCTGGTCATCGATGCCGACCACCTCCATCGTGTAGCGATCGGACAGGCGGGTGGTCAGCGTGTCGTGCTTCTCGAACTGGCCGCTGGCCTTGTTCTTGACCAGGATCTGCTGCTCGTAGTCGTTCGAGCCGGCCGGCTCGATCTGCGTACGCGTCAGCAGCTCGCCGTTGCGCGGGTGGAACAGGCCCGGGGTGGAGCGGGCGTCGCCACGGAACAGCAGCTCGGTCTGCCCGGTCTTGAGGTTGAACAGGTAATAGCTGGCCGAAAAATTGGTCTGGTTGATCTGCGAGATGATCACCTTGTCCGGATCCAGCGGAAGCGAATGCACCAGGGACGCGGTGCCGGCCAGCTCCAGGCAGCGCTGGGTCTGTTCGCTGATGCCGAGCTTGCGGGTGTTGTCCGCGAAAGCCTCGTCGAACTTTGTCTGGCTGCTGTCGGTGAGGAATGCCTTGGACAGGAACGTCTTGGTTGAGCCGACCGAGTTGCCTTCACCGCAGCCGGACAACTGCGCGGTCAGCTCCTGTCGGCCGATCACCAGGCTGCGACCCGCCTTGAGCGCGCTGGCGGCAATGAACTTCATGCGATCACCGGAAGGCGTGATCGCCACGGGCGCCGAACCGGGCACGTCCAGGTTCCAGTTGGCCAATGCGGTATCGCCATTGTTGCTGCCCGGCGCAGCAATGATTGCAACCAGCTGCTTGCCGTCAGGGCTCATGCTGACAGACTGGATGGCCGGGATCTTGGCGAAATCCTCGACCGGCAACGGTGTGGCGGAGGCGTGGATGACGTGCAGGCCAAGCAGCAGTGCGGTGGTGGCACCCAGGCGGGCACGCGTGAGGCGGGTTTCCATGATCGACAGTTCCTTGTGGCGATTCGCATCAAGATGACCGGAAGATGAACGAGTGCTGCCCTTCCGTCAACTGCACGTGAAAGTTTCCACCTGTGCACCCAGCGGGGCAGAGAGGCAACGCCGCCGTGGGGCGCCGACTTGAGAATCCATGCGCGGATCTGGGCAATCCTGAATCAGGTCAGCTTGCGCCCAGCTTGTATGATGTCGGGTTCTCCTTCCTGACTTTCCGCCGGAGCCCGCAGTGAACAGTCCGACCCGTCGTCCCCATGCAAGCCAGGTGCAGAAGGGGCTGGCACCGCACGCGCGCATCCGCAACGTGATCGCGGTCGGCTCGGGCAAGGGCGGTGTCGGCAAGTCCACCACGGCCGTCAACCTGGCGGTGGCGCTGCAGCAGCTGGGCGCGCGGGTGGGCGTGCTCGATGCGGACATCTATGGCCCCAGCGTTCCCGCCATGCTGGGCCTGTCCGGCCGCCCGGAAAGCCCGGACAACAAGAGCATCGAACCGCTGCGTGCCTTCGGCGTGGACACCATGTCGATCGGTTACCTGATCGAGGAAGACACGCCGATGATCTGGCGTGGGCCGATGGCGACCTCGGCAATGACCCAGCTGTTCAACGACACCCTGTGGGACGACCTCGACTTCCTGTTGATCGACCTGCCGCCCGGCACCGGTGACATCCAGCTGACGCTGACCCAGAAGATTCCGCTGGCCGGTGCGGTGATCGTCACCACGCCGCAGGACATCGCCACGCTGGATGCGAAGAAGGCACTGAAGATGTTCGAGAAGGTCGAAGTGCCGGTGCTGGGCATCGTCGAGAACATGGCGGTACATACCTGCAGCCAGTGCGGCCACGTCGAGCACCTGTTCGGCGAGGGGGGCGGGGAGCGCATGGCGGCGCAGTACGGCGTGCCGCTGCTGGGATCGCTGCCGTTGCAGATCGGCATCCGTGAGCAGGGTGACGCAGGCACACCGATCACCGCCGCGCAGCCGGATTCCCTGCCGGCCCAGGCCTATCGCCACGCCGCGCAGCGGCTCATCGAGGAAGTGGGCAAGCGCCCGCGTGCCTCGATCCCGATCCTGTCGTCGCTGCTGTAGGGACCGGGCGGGGAGGGCGGTGGCGCCCGGCCCCCTGCTAGAATCCTCGCGCCCCCTCGCACCCAGGACAGAGCATGAGCATCAAGAGTGACCGTTGGATCCGCCGCATGTCCGAACAGCACGGCATGATCGAGCCGTTCGAGGCCGGGCAGGTGAAGCAGGTCAACGGCCAGCGCATCGTCAGCTACGGTACCTCCAGCTACGGCTACGACGTGCGTTGCTCGCGCGAGTTCAAGGTGTTCACCAACATCAACTCGACCATCGTGGACCCGAAGCACTTCGATTCGGGCAGCTTCGTCGACATCACCGCCGACGAATGCATCATCCCGCCCAACAGCTTCGCGCTGGCGCGTACCGTGGAGTATTTCCGCATTCCGCGCGACACCCTCGTGGTGTGCCTGGGCAAGAGCACCTACGCGCGTTGCGGCATCATCGTCAACGTCACTCCGCTCGAGCCGGAGTGGGAAGGCCATGTGACCCTGGAGTTCAGCAACACCACGCCGCTGCCGGCGCGCATCTACGCCAACGAAGGCGTGGCCCAGATGCTGTTCTTCCAGGCGGCGGCCGATGATATCTGCGAAACGTCCTACAAGGACCGTGGTGGCAAGTACCAGGGCCAGACCGGCGTCACCCTGCCGCGCACCTGACGGACCGGTAGCGCCGGGCCATGCCCGGCGTCGCTCGATCGAAGGCGGCGCTTGCGCCGCCTTCGCTTATTTGCCGCGGCCGAACAGCATGGCGATGCCGACGCCGACCAGGGCCACCGGCCACCAGGTCAGCAGCAGCTTGGACAGGTTCAGGTGCGTCCAGCCCAGGTTGCTGGCAAGCATGAACAGCCCGATCAGGATCAGCAGGATGGCGGCGACGAGGTTGAATCGCATCGTGTCGGCACGGTCTCAGGAGTGGGCCGGATATCCTAGCCGTTCCTTCCAGTAGGCGACATGCTGCTGCAGGGCGTCCGGTTCGTAGCGGTGCGCAGGGCCGCTGCCCCACACCGGTCCCGGCCACGCCGGATCGCCGTCGTGGCGGCCGATCACGTGGAAATGCAGCTGGCGCACGATGTTGCCCAATGCGCCGATGTTGATCTTCTCCACCCCGTCGGAGCCCTTCAGGGCCTTGCAGGCGCGGTTGAGTTCGGTGCGCAGCTTGTCCTGCTGGTCGCCGTCCAGTTCGATCCACTCCGTTACCCCGGCCAGACGCGGCACCAGGATCAGCCAGGGAAACCGTTCGTCGTTCATCAACCGCACTTGCGACAGCGGGCCATGCGCCACCAGAACGCTGTCGGTGGCCAGGCGGGAATCAAGTTCGAAATCGCTCATCCAAGATGCTCCGTGAAGAAGTCCAGGGTGCGTTGCAGCGCCAGGGTGGCGCTGTCTGGATCATACGCATGTCCGACCTCGCGGTTGAAGGCATGGTCGGCCGGGTAGACATAGGTCGCCATCCGCGGCAGCTTCTGGCGATGCGCCTCCACGGCCTCAGGCGGGATGCTGCGGTCCTGCGCGCCGAAGTGGAAGATCACCGGCGCCTTCGGTGTCTCGTCCAGATAGTGCACATTGCGTGCGCCGTAATAGCTCACCGAGGGCAGGCCGAGGCGCAGCGCGGACAGCATCGCCACCGTTCCGCCCCAGCAGTAGCCGACCGTGCCGACCTTGCCGAAGGGGGCAAGCCGGGTTGCTGCGGCGCGCACCACTTCCAGTGCCCGTTCAATGCCCAGCGCACTTACCCGTTCCAGGCCCTGTTTCACCCCTTCAGGGTCATAGGGCAGGGCATCGGGGTCGGCGTCCGGGCCATCGACCAGGTCGAAGAACGACGGCGCCAGCACGGCATAGCCTTCGGCGGCGAAGCGCTCGGCCACGCCACGGATGTGCGGATTGGCGCCGAAGATCTCCTGCACGACCACCAGGCCGCCACGCGGCGTGCCCGCCGGCAGGGCCTGCCAGGCCCGGACCGGGCCATGATGTGTATCCAGGGTGATCCATTCGGACATCGTCGGTTTCCTCGTAGCAGTGGACAGGCCTGCATTGTCGGCGCTGGGCGGGTTAGCGCGGCGTCTGCGGCTGTGCGTGATCGGGCGGCTGATGCATCAAGCGACGTCGGATCGCGACTCGATCAAATGCGTCGCGGACGATCCTGCCAGGGATTCTGGCATCTGATTCGGCCTGGCTCTGACAGTAGATTCAGTAAAGCACCTGCTGAAGCCAAGAGGGCGAGCAGATAGCGTTTCGTTCGCGGAACTCCAGTCTGGAGGGGCGATGTGGGGCTGATCATATCTCGGCATGTTTCCGGGGCGCGGCGTGAAGGCGCAGGCGCCCGATAAATGGAGTTTCATGAAATGAAAAAGGAATTTCGCCTTCTGTGTGCATTGGGGATGGCAACAATGCACACGGTGGCTATGGCCAACCAATCGTCGTACCAGGACCGCCAGATGGCGTCATCGGATGGCAGGCAGTGGGTTGAGCGGACGGTGCGCCTCTCTGATTTCGAAGGCGGCGACGTGGCTGTCCAGGTACGCCTTTTCAAGGATGGAAAGGGCGGTTTTGTATATCGTTATGATGATCAGAATGAAACCACAAAGCTCTATCACCAGGCCGCCTGCGAAGTCATGAACTCCAAGGTGCGGCGTGGCGAAACCGTGATATCTGGCGAGTCGGCCGTCGTTGGTTGGTCCTGTGAGGGTGATTCAGATCCGGCGGAGGATTCGAATTCAGCCTCCAGCGACATGACGCAGCCCAGGGCGGGGTACTACGTATTTGCATTGGCGCCCAGTGGGAGTGCGCCAATCGGAGTCAATTTCAATTCGGTGGGTACTGCTCGTTTCCAGAGTTCATTGGCAGGGAAATCCACAGGAACTCTCTCGCTTGATAATGGGCGCTGCATGACCTCCGCGAGCGATGAATACGCGGGCCCATTCACGGGTTCTTACACCCTTCAGGTGGTGTGTATTGGTGTGAGGCGAGGCGTTATCCCAACGGCTACGTCAGCATGCATTCCGCGGGTTTGCTCAACAAACAACGGATCAATCAACGTCTATTGATGTCGCAATCAACGCTCCGGTGCGGCCGTGGCGATGGTGGACCGTGAGACGATTGCCTCTCCGTGAGCGTCGAGCCTTCGCAGCGCGTTCCGCCGGGTCGAGCCGGAGCTCCAGCTCAAGCCGCCGGGGGCCTTGACGCGTTCACGGGTACCCCGCTGATGGAGATGGCACGTGGGGCAGAATCCTGGGCGCTCCCCTCAGTACACCCCGGGGCCGTTCAGAGCGCGGCCCTCAACCCCGGTATACTGGCGCCCTTTCAGGCCCCGGCCCCCAGGAACCCCTGCCACTCCGGCAGGGGCCCAGGCCCCCAGAGTCCCGCGATTCCATGTCCCAGCTGAACCCCAAAGTCGGCTTCGTCAGCCTTGGCTGCCCGAAGGCCCTTGTCGATTCCGAGCGCATCCTGACCCAACTGCGGTCGGAGGGATACGACATCGTCCCGTCCTATGACTCGGCCGACGTGGTGGTGGTCAACACCTGCGGCTTCATCGACTCGGCGGTGACGGAGTCGCTGGACGCCATCGGCGAGGCGATGAACCAGAACGGCAAGGTCATCGTCACCGGCTGCCTGGGCAAGCGCCCCGAACAGATCCGTGAGGCGTACCCGAACGTGCTGGCGGTGTCCGGCCCGCAGGACTACCAGAGCGTGATGGAGGCGGTGCATGAGGCGCTACCGCCCCGGCATGATCCGTTCGTGGACCTGGTGCCCGACTACGGCATCAAGCTGACCCCGCGCCACTACGCCTATCTGAAGATTTCCGAAGGCTGCAACCACGCGTGCAGTTTCTGCATCATTCCGTCGATGCGCGGCAAGCTGGTCTCGCGCCCGGTCGATGAAGTGCTGCGCGAAGCCGAGCGCCTGGTCCGGGGCGGTGTGCGTGAGCTGCTGGTGGTATCGCAGGACACCTCCGCCTACGGCGTGGACGTGAAGTACGCCGAGAAGATGTGGCGCGACAAGGCCTACCAGACCCGCCTGAAGGCGCTGTGCGAGGGCCTGTCCGAACTGGACGCGTGGGTGCGCATGCACTACGTGTACCCGTACCCGCACGTGGATGACGTGGTGCCGTTGATGGCCGAGAACCGCATCCTGCCGTACCTGGACATTCCGTTCCAGCACGCCAGCCCGCGTATCCTGCGACTGATGAAGCGCCCCGGTGCGGTGGAAAAGACGCTGGAGCGCGTGCAGAACTGGCGCCGCATCGCGCCGGACATCACCGTGCGTTCGACCTTCATCGTCGGTTTCCCGGGCGAGACCGAAGCGGAGTTCGAGGAGCTGCTGTCGTTCCTCGATGAGGCGCAGCTGGACCGCGTGGGTGCGTTCGCGTATTCGCCGGTCGAGGGTGCTACCGCCAACGCTCTTCCGGACCCTGTCCCGGAAGAGGTGAAGCAGGAGCGCCTGGCGCGCTTCATGGAAAAGCAGGCACAGATCTCGGCCGCACGTCTGGAGGCCAAGATCGGCACGGTGCAGCAGTGCCTGGTCGATGCCATCGAAGGTGACATCGCCGTGGCCCGTTCCAGGGCCGATGCACCGGAAATCGATGGACTGGTGCATATCCAGAATGCCGACCAGGTGCCGCTGCGCGTAGGCGAATTCATCAACGTGGAAATCACCGAGAGCGACGAACACGATCTGTATGGCGACGCGCTGCCGCCGACCACGCGCCCGGCCTTCGACCTGAAGGTGCTCTGATCATGGCCGAGGGTGCTGCCGGCCACGCTGGCAGCCCTCGGCGATTCGTGCCGCCGCCGCGCGCGGCGGTGGACCCGGCGGTGTTCGATCATCCGCTGTTTGCCCGGGTGCGTGCCTTCCGCGATCTTCTGTCCGGCGACCGCTGGCCGACCGTTGCCGAGCTGGATGCGCGGCTGGCGTTGCGCGGGCGGCGACTGGTCGAGCAGGATGCGGCGTTGCTGGCCGATGGCCTGCACTATGAAACGCGCATCGCGCAGGGGCGTATCGCCACCCGTGCGGCGAGCTGGCACGATCTGTTCAACGCACTGGTGTGGGCGTGTCACCCGCAGCTGAAGCACGCGCTCAACAGGCGGCAATGCCTGCACGTCGCCACGATGCCAACCGGTCAACGCAATCGCGCGCAGGCGGCGCTGACCCAGTTCGACGAGACCGGCGTGATCGTGTGCGTCCAGGACGATGCGCTGATCGCTGCGTGGGACGCCCACGACTGGCCGATGCTGTTCGCGCCGCCGCACTGGCAGGCCGGTCGCATCACCATCGCCGCGGTGTTCGGCCATGCACTGATGGAACAGGCGTTGCTGCCGGGGCGCCTGCTGGTCGGCAAGTGCGTGGTGGTGCGCGGCGATGAAGAGGGTGCCTGCATCGAGACCGTGGCCCGGGCGATCGAGCAGGGCGCGACGGTGACCGATCCGCTGCAGCTGCGCCCGCTGCCACTGGCCGGAATCCCCGGCTGGCACCCGCAGCAGGACGCCGCCTTCCATGGCAACGCCGACTACTTCCGCCCGCTGCGGCAGGGCCGCCTGTACCCGCCGCCGCTCTTGCCCCGGTAGCGCCGGGCCATGCCCGGCGCTGGATTGACAGCAACGCCGGGAGGGCTCGGTGTTACGAAGACGGGTACTCGACGCTGATCACCGCGAAGGTGAACCGGCCGCCCGGCAGTTCCACCGAGAATTCATCGTCCAGGCGCTTCTTCAGCACGGCCCGCGCCAGCGGCGAGTCGATGCTGATCCAGCCCAGGCCGGCGTCGGTTTCATCCGGCCCAACGATGCGGTAACGGCTGGTCTCACCACTGTCGATGTTCTCCAGTTCGATCCATGCACCGAAGAACACCGCTTGTGGATCGGTCGGCGTGGTATCGACCACACGCAGCGATTCGAGCCGCTTGGTCAGGTAGCGCACGCGGCGGTCGATTTCACCCAACTGCTTCTTGCGGTAGGTGTACTCAGCGTTCTCCGAGCGGTCGCCCTCGGCGGCGGCAGCGGCCAGCGCCTTCACCACCTCGGGCCGGCGTACCCGCCACAGGTCGTCCAGCTCGGCTTTCAGCCGGGCGTGGCCGGCGGCGGTGATCAGGGCGGTGCTTTTCTCTGCGGGCGGACGCCAACGGGACATGTAATACAGCTTCTTCTCAGGAATACGAAAGGGCCTCAGCGCTTGCCGCCGAAGATGCCGCCCAGGATGCCGCGCACGATCTGGTTGCCCAGCTTGGTCCCGACCGTGCGCGTGGTCTGCTTGGCCATGGTTTCAATCATGCCCTGGCGACGCTTGGTGCCGAAGATCGCATCCTTGATCGCCTGGCCGAATCCACCTTCCTGTGCCTCGTCCTGCTCGCGGCTGCGCGAGGCCGGGGTCTGGGCCTGCTCCACGCTCTTCTGCGCCCGCTGGGCCAGCAGCTCGGCGGCCGATTCACGGTTGACCGCCGTGTCGTAGCGGCTGCCGACCGGGCTGCCGGCACGCACCTGCGCGCGCTCGGCCTCGGTGACCGGCCCCATCCGGCAGCGGGGCGGCGCGATCATCGTCTGCTGGACCGGCATCGGCACGCCCTTGTCCTGCAACGTGGAAACCAGTGCTTCACCGGTGCCGAGCTGGCTCAGCACCTTGGCGACATCCAGCTTCGGGTTCGGCACGAAGGTTTCGGCAGCGGTCCTGACCGCCTTCTGGTCGCGCGGCGTGAAGGCCCGCAGCGCGTGCTGCACGCGGTTGCCGAGCTGGCCCAGGATGTTGGAGGGCACGTCGTCGGGGAACTGCGAGCAGAAGTACACGCCCACGCCCTTGGAGCGGATCAGTCGCACCACCTGCTCGATGCGCTGCACCAGCGAGGAAGGCGCATCGTCGAACAGCAGGTGGGCCTCGTCGAAGATGAACACCAGCTTGGGCTTGTCGAGGTCGCCCACTTCCGGCAGCTGTTCGAACAGTTCCGACAGCAGCCAGAGCAGGAAGGTCGAGTACAGCTTGGGCTTGAGCACCAGCTGGTCGGCGGCGAGGATGCCGATCACACCGCGGCCGTCGTGATTGACCCGCATGATGTCGGCCAGTTCCAGTGCCGGCTCGCCGAAGAAATTCTCACCGCCGTCCTGCGCCAGCCGCAGCACGGCACGCTGGATCGCTGCGATCGACTGCGCGCTGACCAGTCCGTACTCGGTGGAAATGTCCTTGCGCTCTTCGGCGACCAGGCCGAGCAGGGCCCGCAGATCATCCATGTCCAGCAACAGCAGGCCGCGGTCGTCGGCCAGCTTGAACACGATGTCCAGCACGCCGGCCTGGGTGTCATTCAATTCGAGGATGCGCGCGAGCAGGGTCGGCCCCATCTCGCTGACGGTGGTGCGCACCGGGTGGCCGAGTTTTCCGTACAGGTCCCAGAAGATGGCCGGGCTGCCCGCCGGCGCATAGTCGGCCACGCCGATGTCCGCGGCGCGCTTCAGCAGCGCTTCGCTGCCCGTGCCGGGCACGGCCAGGCCGGACACATCGCCCTTCACATCAGCGAGGAACACCGGAACCCCGAGCCGCGAGAATCCTTCTGCCAGGGTCATCAGGGTCACGGTCTTGCCGGTGCCGGTGGCGCCCGCCACCAGCCCGTGGCGGTTGCCGAGTTTCGGCAGCAGGGTGACGGCCACATCGTCGGTGATGCCTTTGCCGAGCAGAATCGGATCCATGGTCCAGCCCTTGTGGTGAATGCGCCCAATGTTAACCGGCAGCGATGACGGCCCGAAGGTCGGCTTGCCCCGACCTTGGCGGCGCCGCTACTCTGCCTGCCTGTTTCGCACACAGTGCCAAAAATGCCCGTTCCTGTCCTGATTTCCCGCACCTGGCCGTTGCTGGCCCTGGCTGGCCTGGTTTCCCTGGCCCCCGATGCCCACGCCCAGCGGGTTTCCGCCCGGGACAAAGTGAAGGTAGATGCCCTGCAGCAGCGCATGACGGCTGCCGAGAAGCGTTACAGCGATGCGCTGCTGCTGGTGGCCAACGCCGACCCCAAGGGCAGCAACGAGGCCGACGCGGCGCTGGAGGACATGGAGGATGTCATCAGTGAGTGCGTGAAGCAGAAGGGTTGCCAGATGAGCAACATGCTGGCCACCTACAAGCGCCTGCTCAAGCGCGATGCCGATGCGGCCGCCGAAGACGAGGGCGGTGAACTGCCCGCCGAGCGGCTGGAAGCCGACCCCGACCATATCGGTCCGTTGACCGCCGACGTGCCGGAAGCCGCACGCGCAGCGGCACTGCTCAACGACAAGCGGCACGCCTTCGACAACATGGTCGAGTACAACCCGGCCGTCCAGGCCGGCATCCGCCGCTGGCTGACCGACATGCGTCCGGCGCTGCTGACCAGCTACGAGAACTACCAGAACCTGCGTGCCGTGATGTGGCCGGAGTGGGAGAAGCGCGGCCTGCCCGAAGCGCTCCTGTTCGGCATCATGGCCAAGGAATCCAATGGGCGCGTGCATGCGTCCTCGCGCGCTGGCGCCGCCGGCCTGATGCAGTTCATGCCGGCCACCGGGCGGCGTTTCGGCCTCGGTCCGGACGGCACCGGGTTCGATACCCGCTTTGATGCCCACAGCGCTGCTGAAGCCAGTGCGACCTATCTCAACGAGCGCATGCGCGAGCTCAACAACAACATCGAGTTGTCGCTGGCCGGGTACAACGGGGGTGAAGGGCGCGCCCTGCGCGTGGCGCGCGAGAATCCGGGGCAGAGCTTCTGGGTCGACCGTGTCTACAACCAGTTCCCCGGTGAAACCAAGGATTACGTGCCGATGGTGATCGCTGCGGCATGGATCTTCCTGCACCCCCAGCAGTACGGCGTGGAGTTCCCGAAGATCAGCGCGCAGCCGGCCACCCTGCGCCTGGCGCGCTCGACCACCATCTACGAGCTGACCATCTGCCTGGGCAGCCACGGTACCCGTGATGGCTACATGCGTGCGCTGCGCAACCTCAATCCGCGTTATGAGGCCGATGGCTGGATTCCGGCCGGCACCCTGATCAACGCAACCACCCGCATCGCGAGCCTGTATCAGCGCAACTGCGTGAGCGGACCGCGTGCCGACCTGGCGCGCACCCTGATCACGGCCGACCTCAATGCCGCCATCGTGCGGCCAAGCGCTGCCAGCTACACCGGCAGCGTGGCGGTGGGCGGCGTGGTGCCGGTGGCCGATGCGGCCAGTTCGACCAGCGTACCGACCGCACCGGTGGCGGCAGTGGCCGCGCCTCGGCCGGCACCGGCCGCGCGACCGAAGCCGGCACGCAGCTACAAGGTCGGCCGCGGCGAGACGCTGGGCCGCATCGCGGCCAAGTTCCAGTGCGACGTGCCGACGCTGGCACGCGCCAACGGTCTGAAGGCACCGGCCTACAGCCTGCGCCACGGCCAGGTGCTGAAGCTGCAGGGCTGCGAAAAGTAATCTCCACGACCTCTGGAACTGCCATGGACCTTGAAGCAACCCGCAACCTGTTCGCCAATCTGCGCGAAAACACCGACTGGGACATCAGCGGCCCGCTGCTGTGGGGCTATTTCTTCGTGCATTCCACTGCCGAGCCGCTGCAGGCACTGGCCGCGCATCTGCAGGCGCAGGGCTACACCCTGGTGGAGGTGTTCGAGCAGGAGCCGGACGAGGGGGACGCGCCGTTCCACGTGCTGCATGTGGAGCGCGTGGAGGTCCACGACGAAGCGTCGCTGGATCGCCGCAACCAGGAGCTGGCAGCGCTGGCAGCGCAGATGGGTGTGGAAGACTACGACGGCATGGACGTCGGCCCGGCCCCCACCCTGCAGTAGGGGCCTGTGCGTAGTGCCGGGCGCGTGCCCGGCGCTGCGCAGCAACCCGGTGGCGGGATTGTCAGCGCAGCGTGGCCAGGGCCTGGCCCAGCTGCACCGGTGACTCCGCAGCCAGGTGTGGAGCGAACTCCGCCACGCCCGGCGGCAGCAGCACGACCACGGTCGAGCCATAGTTGAAGCGTGCCATCTCCGCGAAGCGCTCCAGGCGGATGCCCTGGCCGCGATAGTCCTTGCGGGTGATGCGGTCACCGTACTGAGGGATCTCCTCGCCGCTCCACACTGTCTCCACGCCGGAGACCAGCAGCGCGCCGACCATCACGCTCACCATCGGGCCGAAGCTGGTATCGAAATGGCAGACCAGGCGCTCGTTGCGTGCGAACAGGCGTGGCACGCCTGCCACGGCGGCCGGACCCACGCTGAAAAGGCGGCCTGGCACATGCACGGTCTCGCGCAGGGTGCCGGTCCAGGGCATGTGCACACGGTGGTAGTCGCGCGGGGACAGGTAGACGGTCGCGTACAGGCCGTCGTTGAACGGCTTGGCGTCCTCGGCGCTGCCCAGCAGCTCGGCGGCGGTGAACGACTGGCCCTTGGCCTGGAAGATGCGGCCGGCCTCGATGTTGCCGAGCTGGCTGACACGGCCGTCGGCCGGCATCACCAGGGTGCGCGGATCGGCATCGGCCACGCGTGCACCCGGTTTCAGCGCACGGGTGAAGAACTGGTTGAAGGTGGCGTAACTGCGCGGGTCGGGGTTGGCGGCTTCGTCCAGATTGACGTTGAACCTGCGGCTGACGGTGTCGATCAGCCAGCGCGACACGCGCGGGTTGTCCGAGTACGCCAGCGAGCGCGCCATCGAGGACAACAGGCGATGGGGCAGGGCGTATGTCAGGGCGGTGGTGAGGCTCATGGGGCGGTTTTCTCGGTCAGCTTCTGCAGGTCGCGGGCGATCGCCGGCGCGTTGAACGGGGGGCGCACCAGGCCGGCGAGCCGGCCCTGCGGATCGAGCACGGCCAGGCTGGCCGAGTGCTCGACGGTGTAATCCTCGGGATTCTCATCGAAATGCTTGCCCGGCACCTTCTGGAACACGAAGCCCAGTGCGGTGGCGAAGCGTTCCAGCGAAGGGACGTCGGCGGTGGCCGCCAGGGTGTCCTTGTGGAAGCCGTGCGCGTACTCGCCAAGGCGGGTGGCGCTGTCGCGCTCGGGATCGACGGAGACGAACAGCACCCGCGGACGCAGCCCGTCGGGCAGTGCTTCCCACTGCTGCTGCGCACCGGCCAGTTCGGCCAGGGTGGTCGGGCACACGTCGGGGCAGAAGGTGAACCCCAGGAACACCAGGGTCCAATGGCCCTTCAACTCGCCCGGAATGAGCCGCGTGCCATCGGACTGGGCCAGGTTGAAGTCGGGCAGCTCGCGCGGCTGCGGGTACAGGGTGATCGCTTCGGTGGCCGGCTGGCCGGCCGGGGGCTTCGGAGCAAAGACCTGCTGCGCGGCGAGCAGGCCCAGGCCCGCCGCCAGGGCGATCAGCAGGATGATGCCGACGTTGCGATTGAACATGGGAGCCCCCGCGCGAAGTGGTCCCCATCATACCGGCTGCGGCCTGATCGTTTCCGTCGCAACGGATGCCGGCGCAGGCGCCAGCCCCTATAATCGGGGGCCACTTTGCCCGCAGTACCGCCATGACCGCTGAAACGGCCGCCGAACTCCACACGATCATCGACCTGATCCGCTACGGCACCAGCCGTTTCAACGCCGCCGGGCTGACCTTCGGGCACAGCTACGACAACGCCCTGGACGAGGCGACCCAACTGGTGTTGCACAGCCTGCACCTGCCGCATGACCTGGGCCCGGCGTATGGCCAGGCGCGGTTGCTGCAGGAGGAGAAGGTGCGGGTGCTGGAGCTGTTCCAGCGCCGCATCGACGAACGTATCCCGGCCGCCTACCTGACCGGCGAGGCGTGGTTCGCCGGCCTGAGCTTCAAGAGCGACGCGCGCGCCCTGGTGCCGCGTTCGCCGATCGCCGAGCTGATCGAGTGTGGTTTCGAACCATGGCTGGCCGGCCGCGACGTCAGCCGCGCGCTGGATCTGTGCACGGGTTCGGGCTGCATCGCCATCGCAATGGGCCACTATTACCCGAACTGGGAGGTGGACGGCGTGGACCTGAGCGACGACGCACTGTCGCTGGCCGAAGAGAACAAGGAGCGCCTGCAGGCGCACAACGTCACGCTGATCAAGTCCGACCTGTTCAGTGGCCTGACCGGCCGCCATTACGACCTGATCGTCACCAACCCGCCGTACGTCACCAACGACGAGACCGATGCCCTGCCGCAGGAATATTCCTACGAGCCGGAAATGGGCCTGCGTGCCGGCGATGACGGCCTGGACCTGGTGCTGAAGATCCTGCGCGATGCGCCGCTGCACCTGAGCGAGGACGGCCTGCTGATCTGCGAAGTGGGCGAGTCCGAGCAGCACCTGGTCAAGCTGCTGCCGGAAGTGGACTTCGCCTGGATCGAGTTCAAGGTCGGGCAGATGGGCATTTTCGCGGTCGAATGCCGCGAGCTGATCGCCCACAGCGCCCGCATCACCGAACTGGCGGCGCAACGGCCGTGAGCTCCAATTCGTTCGGCAAGCTGTTCACCGTCACCACGTTCGGCGAGTCGCACGGGCCGGCCATCGGCTGCGTGATCGATGGCTGTCCGCCCGGGCTGGCGCTGGACGCGGCCGAATTTGCCCACGATCTGCAGCGCCGTGCCACCGGCAAGAGCCGGCACACGTCGGCGCGGCGCGAGGCCGATGAGGTCGAGATCCTGTCCGGCGTGTACGAGGGCCTGACCACCGGCACGCCGATCGCGCTGCTGATCCGCAACACCGATCAGCGCAGCAAGGACTACGCGAACATCGGCCAGCAGTTCCGGCCGGGCCATGCCGACTACAGCTACTGGCACAAGTACGGCATCCGCGATCCGCGGGGCGGTGGCCGTTCCTCGGCGCGCGAGACCACCATGCGCGTGGCCGCGGGCGTGGTCGCCAAGAAGTGGCTGTCCGAGCGCTTCGGCGTCACCGTGCGCGGGTATCTGTCGCAGCTGGGCGGGATCACTCCTGCAGGTTTCGACTGGTCGGCGGTGGAAGACAATCCGTTCTTCTGGCCGCACGCCGCGCAGGTGCCGGAGCTGGAGGCGTACATGGATGCGCTGCGCAAGTCCGGCGATTCGGTCGGCGCGCGCGTGGACGTGGTTGCCGACAACGTGCCCCCGGGCTGGGGCGAGCCGATCTACGGCAAGCTCGATGGCGAGCTTGCGGCGGCGCTGATGAGCATCAACGCGGTCAAGGGCGTGGAGATCGGCGACGGGTTCGCCAGCGCGGCCCAGAAGGGCACCGAACACCGTGACCTGCTGACCCCGCAGGGTTTCGCCAGCAATCACGCGGGCGGCATCCTGGGCGGCATTTCCACCGGCCAGCCGGTGGTTGCGTCGATGGTGTTGAAGCCGACCTCCAGCCTGCGCCTGCCGGGCCCATCGCTGGACACCGCCGGCAACGTGGTCGAAGTGGTCACCACTGGCCGCCATGATCCCTGCGTCGGCATCCGCGCCACGCCGATCGCCGAAGCGATGGTGGCGCTGGTGCTGATGGACCAGGCATTGCGTCACCGCGCGCAATGCGGCGATGTCGGCACCATCACGCCCCGCATTCCCGGGCAGGTCGATGGCTGAAACGCGGCCGACGGTGTGGGTGAGCCAGCCGCTGATCGAGGCGGTCATCGCGCCGCTGCGTGATCGCGTGCAGCTGCGCACCACCGACGCCGTCACCGTGTGGTCGCCTGAGCAGATCGCCGCACAACTGGCCAGCGCCGATGGCGCGATCATCACCCTCAACGAGCGTATCGGCGCGGCCGAGCTGGCCAATGCCTCGCGGCTGCAGGTCGTTGCCAACGTCGGCGTGGGCTACAACAACCTGGATGTGACCGCGCTCAGCGCGGCGGGCATCCTGGCCAGCAATACCCCCGACGTGCTTACCGAGACCACCGCCGATCTGGGCTTCGCACTGCTGATGGCCGCCGCGCGCCGGATCACCGAATCCGAGCGCTGGCTGCGTGAAGGGCACTGGCAGCAATGGTCGTTCCAGACCATGCTCGGTGCCGACATCCACGGCAGCACCCTGGGCATTCTCGGCATGGGGCGGATCGGCCAAGGCATCGCCCGTCGCGGCGCGCATGGTTTCGGCATGAAGGTGCTGTACCACAACCGCTCGCGACTGCCAGCAGATGCCGAAGCAGCAGTCGGTGCCGCTTATGTCGATCTGGATACGCTGCTGGCGCAGTCCGACCATCTGGTGCTCGTGCTGCCTTACACCCCGGCCTCGCACCACCTGATCGACGCCGCTGCGCTGGCGAAGATGAAACCGACGACCACGCTGGTGAACATCGCGCGCGGAGGCCTGGTCGACGAAACAGCGCTGGCCGATGCACTGGCCCAGGGGCGCCTGGCCGCTGCCGGGCTGGACGTCTACGAAGGCGAGCCGGCCGTACGCCCGGAACTGCTGGCGCTGCGCAACGTCGTGCTGACCCCGCACATCGGCAGCGCTTCGCTGGCCACGCGTACGGCGATGGTGCAGCGGGCCGTGGACAACCTGCTGGCCGCGCTCGGCCTGGCCGGCGGGCCGGCGCACATGCCGAGCGCGATCAATGCCGACGCAGCGCTGGCCGCACGTGCCGCCCTGGGCAAAAAAAACGGGAAACGATAGGGAGCCTCCGCGCGTTCCGTCCGAGGAGGTTCCCCGAACCCAGCTGTCGTGCGTGAATTTTTCCCATCCGTTTTCTTGAGAGTTCCCCCATGAGCAATGCACAACGCCGCTTCCATGTCGCCATCGTCGGTGCCACCGGCGCCGTCGGCGAGACCATGCTGGCCATCTTGGCCGAGCGCGGTTTCCCGGTCGGAACCCTGAGCCTGCTTGCCTCCGAGCGTTCGGCCGGTGGTGAGGTCGAGTTCAACGGCGAGAAGGTCAGGATCCAGGACCTGGCGAGCTTCGATCCGAAGGGTGTGGAGATCGCCCTGTTCTCCGCAGGTGGCAGCGTCTCCAAGGAGTACGCACCGAAGTTCGCCGCCGCCGGTGCGGTGGTGATCGACAACTCCTCGGCCTTCCGTTACGACGATGACGTGCCGCTGGTGGTATCGGAGGTCAATCCGGACCAGATCGGCAATCGTCCGCGCGGCATCATCGCCAACCCCAACTGCTCGACCATGCAGATGCTGGTCGCGCTGGCGCCGCTGCATCGTCGCTATGGCATCGAGCGCATCAACGTCTCCACCTATCAGTCGGTGTCCGGCGGTGGACGCTCCGCACTGGAGGAGCTGGGCAAGCAGACCGGCCAGCTGCTGAGTTTCCAGGAGATCGATCCGCAGCGTTTCCCGGTGCAGATCGCCTTCAACCTGATCCCGCACATCGACGACTTCCAGGACAACGGCTTCACCAAGGAAGAAATGAAGCTGGTGTGGGAGACCCGCAAGATCCTGGGCGACGACAGCATCCTGGTGAACCCGACCGCGGTGCGCGTGCCGGTGTTCTACGGCCATTCCGAGTCGGTGGCGATCGAGACCCGCGACAAGGTCACCGTGGCCGAGGCCCGTGCGCTGCTTGAACAGTCGCCCGGCATCGAGGTGGTCGACCGCCATGAAGCCGGCGGCTATCCGACGCCGGTCACCCACGCATCGGGAACCGATGCGGTGTACGTCGGCCGCATCCGCGAGGATCTGTCGCATCCGCGTGGCCTCAATCTGTGGATCGTGTCGGACAACGTGCGCAAGGGTGCAGCCCTGAACGCGGTGCAGCTGGCAGAGCTGGTCGCTGCCGAGCAGCGTTGATCGACAGCCCGGGCGCCCTGGGCTGCTCTGTGCGTGCGGACCCCGGTCCGCACGCTTTATAGTGTCGCCCATGAATAAACGGGCCAAGGGCGCATCGCGCCCGCTCACCTATCTGTCTGCCGCACTGCTGGCTCTGGCCAGCAGTCCGGTGTTCGCGCTGGGGCTGGGCGACATCCGCGTCCTGTCCAGACCCGGTCAGCCGCTGCTGGCGGAGATTCCGGTGGTGTCCGCCGATCCTTCGGAGCTGGAGAATCTGCGCGTGGCGCTGGCATCGCCAGCCACGTTCGAACGTGTCGGCCTGCAACAGCCGACCGGCCTGGTGGGCGAGCTCCAGTTCGAGCTGACCCGCAATGCGCAGGGGCGGGCCGTGGTGCGGGTCACCTCGCAGATGCCGGTGGAGACGCCGTCGCTGAGCTTCCTGGTCGAGGCCGACTGGGGGCAGGGACGGTTGGTGCGCGAGTATTCGGCCCTGATCGATGCGCCCTCCAGCGCGCTGGCCGTGGCGGAACCGGAAATCGTCGCACCGGCGGGCACGCTCTCCAATACCATCGCCCGCGATCCGCCCGCCGAGGCGGCGGTACCGGCGCCTGCACAGGGCGGGACGCCGGCCAGTGCGACCACGGCGGCTGCACCGGTGCGTCCGCGCGCTGCCGCTGCACCGTCGTTGCCGCCGGCTGCCGATGGCAGCATCACCGTGCAGCGCGGGCAGACCTTGTCGCAGATCGCCAGCGCGGTCGCCCGCGGCAACCAGGTCAGCCGCGACCGGGCGATGATTGCGCTGCTGCGTGCCAATCCCGAGGCCTTCATCCGGGGCAACATCAACCTGCTCAAACAGGGTGCGGTACTGCGCATGCCCGGCAGTGACGCGCTGGCGGCGGTGGATGCGGCCGAAGCCGGTGCCCTGGTCCGCGAACACGCCGCGCAGTGGCGGCAGGCGCGTACCGTGCCGCAGCCGGCAGGCGTTCCTGCACCTGCGGTCGCTGCGCGGGCCACTTCTCCGGCCGCCGCGGCCGGGGCACGACTTGAGATCGCCCCGGCGCTGGCGTCCGACGCCGCGCACGCGGGCACAACCACCGGCACCGGAGCCGGCAGCGAGGGTGACATGCTGGGCAACGAACAACTTCGCCAGGCGCGCGAGGACATCGCCACCCGCGATGCCGAGATCGGCGAGCTGAAACAGCGTGTGGCCGAACTGGAAACGCTGAAGGCACAACAGCAGTCGCTGATCGCGATGAAGGACAACGACCTGGCGGCGGCCCAGCAACGGCTGGCACAGGCGCCGGGCGCGCGTGACGCCGGAACGCCGTGGTACTGGCTGGGACTGCCGGTGCTGCTGGTGCTGGCAGGCGCCGCATGGTTGCTGCGCCGTCGCAAGCCATCGCCGCTGCCGCCGCTGCGCGAGGAAGACGATGCCACAGCTCTGGCGGCGGCCGTGCCGGCCGGTGCCGCGCTCGATACGCTGGCCGAGCAGTCTGCGTGGTCTACCGCCGATGCCGACAGCGGGCGCCAGGAGCCGGCGATGCCGGCCTGGGCGACGATCGCCGACGCCCGATCCGAAGACGGATCGGGCGGCACGGACGAGCAGCCGTCGGGCGATGGCAAGGACGAGGCACCGTTGCCGGAACCCGTGACCGACCTGCCGCGCTGGGACGAACCGGTGGACGAGAGGGGTGTTGGCCGGCCGACGGCCCAGGAAGCCGATTCCGGGGTTTCGGTCCCGGACTACGCGCTCCATGCCGAGCAGCAGCCGCAGTTCCGCGGCGTGTTCGACCTGCCCGCCGATCTGCAGGACAACGACGCCCCGTCGGTGGAGGATGCCGGCGACACCTGGTCGCCCCGCGCCGGGCAGGAACGCCTGGAGCTGGCGATCGCCTACCTGGATCTGGGCGACGCACAGACCGCGCGTACCCTGCTGCTGGAGGTTGCCGAAGAGGGCGACCCGGACTGCCAGGCGCAGGCGCGCGAGCTGCTGGCCCGGCTGCCGTGACCGATACCTTCGACAAGGACCCTGCCATGACCCGCGAGCGTCGCATCGACTATGTTGAGTTCGCGTCCCGCGACCCGGCCGCCAGCCGTGCCTTCTTCGAGAAGGTGTTCGGCTGGTCGTTCGTCGATTACGGCAGCGACTACACCGCCTTCGACGATGGTCGCCTGCAGGGGGGCTTCTTCCGCGGCCAGCCGCAACGCGCTACTGAAGGTGCCCCGCTGCTGGTGCTGTACGCCGATCAGCTGGCCCCCGCCGAAATGGCCGTGCGCCAGGCGGGTGGTGAGGTGGTGCGGCCGGTGTTCTCCTTCCCGGGCGGCAGCCGCTTCCAGTTCGTCGAACCCGGTGGCAATGAACTGGCGGTCTGGTCGGAACGCGATCCGGCCTGAGCGTCGTCCACTCCGCAACATCGAGGTAGCACATGCGTTATGCGCTTGGCGTCGAGTACGACGGCAGCGATTTCAGAGGCTGGCAGAACCTGGGAGAGGGCGGTCCCAGCGTCCAGGCCAGTCTTGAGCAGGCCCTGTCTTCGGTGGCCGACGCGCCGCTGCAGGTGGTCTGCGCTGGCCGAACCGACGCCGGCGTGCACGGCCAGTGCCAGGTCGTGCATTTCGATACCGACGTAGTGCGCGACCCGCGCGCCTGGATGCTGGGTACCACCACCCGCCTGCCGCGCTCGATCGCGGTGCGCTGGTGCGTACCGGTGGCGGAGGATTTCCATGCGCGGTTCTCAGCGCGGGCGCGCCGCTACCGTTACCGGCTGCTCAATCGCGAAGTACGGCCGGCGCTGGACCGGCAGACGCTGAGCTGGGAGCGTCGCGCACTGGACGCGACGCTGATGCACACGGCCGGGCAGGCGCTGCTGGGTGAGAACGACTTCAGCGCGTTCCGCTCGGTCCAGTGCCAGGCCCTGCATGCGCAGCGCGAGCTGCAGTCACTGCAGGTCAGCCGCCACGGCGAGGTGATCGAGGTGGCGGTACAAGGCAATGCATTCCTTCATCACATGGTTCGCAATATCGTCGGTTCGCTGATCCTGGTCGGCAGCGGCGAGAAACCGGTGGAGTGGATCGCCGAGCTGCTGGCCGGAAGGGATCGCACCGTAGCCGGTCCCACTGCACCGCCGCAGGGCCTGGTGTTTCTTGGACCGCTGTACCCCGACAACTGGCATCTGCCCGCCGAGGTCACGCTATGAGCCGCTCCTACTACCGTACACGCATCAAGTTCTGTGGAATGACCCGTGCCGGCGACGTGCGCCTGGCCGGCGAGCTCGGCGTGGATGCGGTGGGTTTCATCTTCGCCCGCGAGAGCAGCCGTCGGGTTGCGCCCGCCGAAGCGCGCGCGATGCGCCAGGCGATCGCGCCGATGGTCGACGTGGTGGCGCTGTTCCGCAACAACAGCAAGGAAGAGGTGCGCGAAGTGCTGCGCACCGTGCGGCCCACCCTGCTGCAGTTCCATGGCGAGGAGGACGAGAGCTTCTGCCGCAGCTTCAACATGCCTTACCTGAAGGCGGTCGCGATGGGGGGACGTGAGGAAGTCAACGCGCGTACCCTGCAACTGCGCTATCCGAGCGCGGCCGGCTTCCTGTTCGACAGCCATGCACCGGGGGGCGGTGGCGGTACCGGTGTTGCATTCGACTGGACCCGCATTCCGACCGGGTTGCATCGGCCATTCCTGCTGGCCGGCGGTCTGACCCCGGACAATGTGTACGACGCGGTGCTGGCGACCCTTCCGTGGGGCGTCGACGTCTCCAGCGGCATTGAACTGGAGCCGGGCATCAAGGACGGCTACAGGATGCGCACCTTCGTCGAGGAAGTGCGCCGCGCCGACTGCACCGTGCTGGAGTAGGACCGGGAGGCTGCGGCGTCACGTTACCTCAGCTGGGCCGCGACCCAGTCCGCCAGGGCGTCGACGCGTGCGTCGGCCTGGCCCTCCGGCCGCGCCAGGACCCAGAAGCCGCCCGTGGCGGCGAAACCCCATGGGGCCAGCAGCCGGCCTGCCGCGAGATCCTCAGCGACCAGCGGCTCCGGCGCGATCGCTGGACCCAGCCCGGCCACCGCCGCTTCCAGCAGGTAGTAAAGGTGTTCGAAACCCGTGCCCAGCCGCAGCCGGGCGGGGTCGAGATCGTGCGCCTGCGCCCACGTCGGCCACGCCTGTGGCCGTGAGCTGGTGTGCAGCAGCGTCTCCTGCAGCAGTGCCGAGGGCGGCACATGGCGCAGGCGCTGCGCCGCCGGATGTGACGGTGCCACCACCACGCCCACCCGCTCGGGCGCCAGCTCGCGCACCTGCCAGCCCCGTGGCCACGGCCCCTGCGCCAGCAGCAGGACCGCATCCAGTGCCGCCTGCGCCTCGGTGAAGCTACCGTCCAGTGCCGACCACTGCAGGCGCACACCGGGCAGTGCGGCCTGCAGGGCGGGGAGGCGCGGAATCATCCAGCGCGCCAGCACGCTGCCGCTGCAGCCCAGTACCAGCGCTGGCGACGCCGCGGGCCGCCGCAGCTCGCGCACGCAGTCTTCGATGCCGGCGAAGGCTTCGCTGCAGGCCGCCTGCAACAGTGTTCCCGATGCGGTCAGGCGCAGGCCACGCCCGGCGCGCTGGAACAGGGCCAGGCCCAGATGATCCTCCAGCAGCTTCAGCTGCCGGCTGACTGCACCGTGGGTGACATGCAGGTCCTGCGCGGCGCGGCCCACACCGCCCAGACGGGCGGTGGCCTCGAACGCGCGCAGGGCATTGAGTGGCGGCAGCAGGGATCGGCTCATGTGAGATTTCCTGACGATAGGTGCCAGATAATATCCATTTTCCGGTCATGACCCGTGCGCTAGAGTATCCACCTGTCTGAATCACCGGTCCCTGCCATGTCTGCCTCCCCCATTGCCGACTACCACGCCTTCCCGGATGCCCAGGGCCACTTCGGCCGCTATGGCGGCAGCTTTGTCGCCGAAACCCTGGTCGGTCCGCTGCAGGAGCTGGCCCAGGCCTATGACCAGGCCCGCCAGGACCCCGCGTTCCAGGCGGCCTACGACCGCGATCTGGCTCATTACGTGGGCCGGCCGAGCCCGATCTATCACGCCCAGCGCCTGAGCGACCACGTCGGCGGCGCACAGATCCTGCTCAAGCGCGAGGACCTGAACCACACCGGTGCGCACAAGATCAACAACACCATCGGCCAGGCGCTGCTGGCGGCGCGGATGGGCAAGACGCGCATCATCGCCGAGACCGGCGCCGGCCAGCATGGCGTCGCCAGCGCCACCGTTGCCGCACGCCTGGGCCTGGAGTGCGTGGTGTACATGGGCGCCACCGACATCGAGCGGCAGAAGATCAATGTCTACCGGATGAAGCTGCTCGGCGCGACGGTGGTGCCGGTCACCTCCGGTTCGGCGACCCTGAAGGATGCGCTCAATGAAGCGATGCGCGACTGGGTGACCAACGTGCAGGACACCTTCTACATCATCGGTACCGTGGCCGGCCCGGACCCGTATCCGCGCATGGTGCGCGATTTCAATGCCATCGTCGGCCGCGAAGCACGCGAACAGATGCTGGCCGAGTATGGCCGGCTGCCGGATGCGATCACGGCATGCGTGGGGGGCGGCAGCAACGCGATCGGCCTGTTCCATGCCTTCCTCAACGACCGCCAGGTCGAGATCGTCGGCGCCGAAGCGGCCGGTGACGGTATCAACACAGGCCGCCATGCCGCCTCGATCGCAGCAGGGCGTCCCGGCGTGCTGCATGGCAACCGCACCTACGTGCTGTGCGACGACGACGGCCAGATCATCGAGACCCACTCGGTGTCGGCCGGCCTGGACTATCCGGGGGTCGGCCCGGAGCACGCGTTCCTGGCCGACAGCGGGCGCGCGCGCTATCTCGGCATCACCGACGAAGAAGCGCTGCAGGCGTTCCATCTGCTGGCACACACCGAGGGCATCCTGCCGGCGCTGGAGTCCAGCCACGCGCTGGCGCAGGCGATCAAGCTGGCGCGCGAGCGTCCGCGCGACCAGATCGTGCTGTGCAATCTGTCCGGGCGTGGCGACAAGGACGTGCATACCATCGCCGCACGCGAAGGGCTGGTGCTGTGAGTCCCATGCTGCGCCATGGTGGCGCGCTGGTACTGGCAGTGGGGCTGGGCGGCTGCACGCCGCCCGATCCGCCGGTGCTGGCGCCCGCGGCGACGTCTCCGGCGGCCATCGCCCCGGCCCGCCAGGTGGCCAGCAACGACGACGATGCCGCCCATCACCCGATCGAGGATGCACCGTTGCCTGCAGCAGGGGAGGTCACGGATGACGGGCCCGCGCCGACGGTGGCTTCGGTCGCGCTGGACCATGCCGGCGAGGTGCTGATCGGCCAGCCTTTCAGCGAACTGCAGGCCGAGGCGCAGTGGCACTCGGCTGGCCTCGCCGAGGCGACGGCCGGGCGCTGCGACTATTACGAGCGCGGCACGCTGCCCGAGGGCGTGGCGATGCTGGTGCAGGACGGCAACGTGGTGCGTTTCGACCTGGCTCCGATCGACGATTCGGGCCTGGTGGTGACCCAGCCCGGGCCGTTCGGACTGCGCCTGGACATGCCGCGTGCGCAGGTGCTGCAGCAGATGCCGCGGGGCGTCATCGCAGCTGCGCTGGGCGTTGATGCCGACGCCGGCGAATCCCTGCTCTGGCAGGACCCCGGTTCCGATCTGGCGATCCGCGTGGAGATCGTGGATGGCACCGTATCCAGAATGCATTGGGGCGCCAGCGGCGCCGTTGACCTGATCGAAGGATGTATCTGACATGCCCGTATCCCGACTCGACGCCTGTTTCCAGCGCCTGCGCGAACAGCAGCGCAAGGCACTGATTCCCTTCGTCACCGCTGGCGATCCTCTGCTGGAAGCAACCGTGCCGGTCATGCATGCACTGGTTGAGGCGGGCGCCGATGTGATCGAACTGGGGGTGCCGTTCTCCGATCCGATGGCCGACGGCCCGACCATCCAGCGCAGTTCCGAACGTGCGCTGGCGCGCGGTGCAGGCAGCCGTTACGTCCTGCAGGCGGTAGCGCAGTTCCGCCAGCGCGATGCGCAGACGCCGGTGGTGCTGATGGGCTATCTCAATCCTGTGGAGATCCATGGCTACGCGGCATTCGCCAAGGCCGCGGTGAGCGCCGGCGTGGATGGCGTGCTGCTGGTCGACCTGCCGCCGGAGGAAGCCGGCGAAGCCCAGCAGGCCTTTGATGCGGAAGGCCTGGCCCTGGTCCTGCTTGCCTCCCCGACCACCAGCCCGGCACGCGCGGACAAGCTGCTCGCGCTGGCGCGGGGCTACCTGTACTACGTCAGTTTTGCCGGTGTCACCGGTGCGTCCGACCGCCTCGACAGCGAGGCCGCCAGCGTACGCCTGCAGGCGCTGCGTGAACGGGCCACGGTCCCGGTGGTGGCCGGCTTCGGCATCCGCGATGCCGCCAGTGCGGCGGCCATGGCGCGCGAGGCAGACGGTGTGGTGGTGGGCAGCGCCCTGGTCGCGGCACTGGCCGAAGCGACCTCGGCCGAAGAGGCGGCCCAGCGGGCGCACGCATTCCTGGCGCCCCTGCGCCAGGCCCTGGACGCCTGACGGCAGCGCCCGGCCATGCCCGACGGTGCGCTGCGGCGTATCCGCCGGGCGTGGCCCGGCGCTGCCTGCGCTAAACGTACGTCCCAGCATGGTTTTTCCGCCGCCGCCCACAGGCCGGCAAGGGGTGCACGGGCGGGGAAAGCGGAGCTAGACTGTCCGCCTTTGCGGCCCCCGGGCCGCCCTGAACGGAAGTGTCCTCCCGCATGAGTTGGCTCAGCAAGTTGATGCCGTCCGGCATCCGCACCGACAACACCCCCAGCAAGAAGCGCAGCGTCCCCGAGGGCCTGTGGGAAAAGTGCAGCAACTGCGGCAGCGCGCTGTACCGGCCGGAACTGGAAGAGAACCTGGAGGTCTGCCCGAAGTGCGGCCACCACATGGCGATCCGCGCGCGCGCGCGCCTGGCCGCGCTGTTCGATGCGGACAGCACCACCGAGATCGGCGCGCGCCTGGGGCCGACCGACCTGCTGAAGTTCAAGGACCAGAAGAAGTACAGCGAGCGCATCAAGATCGCGCAGAAGAACACCGGCGAGTACGACGCGCTGATCGCCATGCGCGGCCTGCTCAAGGGCCGTCCGCTGGTCGCGTCCTCGTTCGATTTCGCCTTCATGGGCGGTTCGATGGGTTCGGTGGTCGGCGAGCGCTTCTCGCTGGCGGCCGAGGCTGCCGTGGAGATCGGCGCGCCTTACGTCTGCTTCTCCGCCAGTGGCGGCGCGCGCATGCAGGAAGGCCTGTTCTCGCTGATGCAGATGGCCAAGACCTCGGCTGCGCTGGGCAAGCTGCGTGAAGCCGGCCTGCCGTACATCTCGGTGCTGACCCATCCCACCACCGGTGGCGTGTCGGCCTCGTTCGCGATGCTGGGTGACATCAACATCGCCGAGCCGCAGGCGCTGATCGGATTCGCCGGTCCGCGCGTGATCGAACAGACCGTGCGCGAGAAACTGCCGGAAGGTTTCCAGCGTTCGGAATTCCTGCTGGAGCATGGTGCCATCGACCAGATCTGCGACCGCCGCGAAATGCGTGACCGCCTGTCCGACCTGCTGGCGATGCTGGGCCGCCAGCCGGCGCCGGAGGTGGCTTGATGGGAGGCCGCAAGTACTTCGGTACTGATGGCATCCGCGGACGTGTCGGTGAGGGAGCGATCTCGGCCGACTTCGTGCTGCGCCTGGGCAATGCGCTGGGCCGCGTGCTGGTGGCCCGGCACGGCCAGGACGGGCGCCGCCCGATCGTGGTGATCGGCAAGGACACCCGCATTTCCGGCTACATGTTCGAGGCGGCGCTGGAGGCGGGCCTGGTCGCTGCCGGCACCGATGTGCAGCTGCTGGGCCCGATGCCCACCCCGGCGGTGGCGTTCCTGACCCGCACCTTGGGCGTTGATGCAGGCATCGTCATCAGTGCTTCGCACAATCCGCATTACGACAACGGCATCAAGTTCTTCTCCGCACAGGGCGAGAAACTGGACGACGCCACCGAACTGGCGCTGGAAGCCGCACTGGACGTGCCGTTCACCACGGCCGAATCGGAGCGGCTGGGCAAGGCGTCGCGCGCGCGCGAGGCGGTAGGCCGCTACATCGAGTTCTGCAAGGCCAGCGTGCCGCGTGCGTTCGATCTGCGTGGCGTACGTCTGGTGCTGGACTGCGCGCATGGTGCCACCTACCAGATCGCCCCGCTGCTGTTCCGCGAGCTGGGTGCCGAGGTCATCGGCATCGGTGCCGAGCCGAACGGGGTGAACATCAATGCCGGCGTCGGTTCGACCCATATCGACAACCTCGCCGCCAAGGTCCGCGAGACCCGTGCCGATCTCGGCATCGCCTTCGACGGTGACGGCGATCGCGTGCTGATGGCTGACGACCAGGGCAATCCGGTCGACGGCGATGACCTGCTGTACATCCTGGCACGCACCTGGCAGGCGGAAGGTCGCCTGCGTGGGCCGGTGGTCGGCACGCTGATGAGCAACTATGGACTGGAGAAGGCGCTGGCCGACCTGCAGATCCCGTTCCAGCGCAGCAACGTCGGCGACCGCTACGTGCACCAGGCGCTGATCGAAGGTGACGGCGTGCTCGGTGGCGAAGCCTCGGGCCATCTGCTGTGCCTGGACCGGGCCACGACCGGTGACGGCATCGTCAGTGCGCTGCAGGTCCTGCTTGCGCTGCGCAGCAGCGGACAGACACTGCGGCAGGCGTTGCAGCCGCTGGTGAAGGTCCCGCAGAAGACGGTGAACGTGCGCTTGGGCAATGTCTCGGCCAAGACCACCGTGCAGGCCGAAAGCGTGCAGTCGGCACTGCTGGAGGCGCAGCAGGCCGTGGCCGGCCGTGGGCGCGCATTCCTGCGCCCGTCCGGCACCGAGCCGGTGGTGCGGGTGACGGTCGAGGCCGATGACGCAACACTGATGCAGGACACGCTGGATCGCCTGTCGGCCGCAGTGAAGGCCGCCGCCGCGGCCTGAGCCCGCAGGTGGTTCCGCAACGGACAACGCCCCGGACGACCGGGGCGTTGTCTGTTCAGAGGGCCGCTGCTGGGCCGAGGCGGACTCAGGGGCCCGGCACCATCTTCTTCTGGCGGGCCTTGAAGCCGTTGAACAGCGGCGCGATCAACGGGTTGTAGCTCTGCGCGATGCGCTTGCGCAACCAGCTGGCCGGCCGGTTGCGGATCGCGAAGCGGTAGATGCGTTCGGGATCGCCGCCGATCACGTTGCGGCCGAACGGGTGGGTGGTATGCAGGTAACGGAACCCCTGCTCGCGCGCGACTTCGACATGGTCATCGTCGAAGTCACCGTACGGCCAGCACAATGTGTCCGAAACTGCGCCCAGCTTGTCCTGCAGGACCTGGCGCGAGAGGGCCAGGTCGTTGCTGATGCCGGCCCGGCGCTGCGCGCGGTCCAGGTCTTCGCGGCGCAACCAGCGTGTATGGGTGTGGGTATGGCAATGCACCTCGAAGGTGCCCGCGTCGATCGCCGCGCGCGCTTCGCTCCAGCGCATCATCACATCGTCGCTGCGCCCCTGCTCGTAGATGGCGGCCTCGCAGCCGCTATGGTCCGGCGTTGCCGGCAGTACCGCGCCGGGCAGGCCTGCATGCGGCCGCACCGGGCCTTCGCCCATCCATCCGGTGACCACGAACACCACCGCGTGCATGCCGTACTTCTGCAGGATCGGATGCGCGTAGACCCAGTTGTCCAGGTAGCCATCGTCGAAGGTGATGACGATCGACCGGCGCGGCACCGGCCTGCCGGCCAGGAACCCGGCGTACTGCTCCAGTGTCAGTGAGGTCCAGCCACTGTTGGCCAGCCAGGCAATCTGGCTTTCGAAATTCTCCGGCGACACCGTGATCATGCCGGGCGACGGACTGACGTGATGGTGCATCAGCACCGGTACGGTTCGGGCATCAGCCATGTCCCAGCTCCTTCAGCCACTGGCGGTAGTAGTGTTCGGTGGTCTCGCCGTGGCCGGTGGGTGTGAAGCGGTGCGCAGCGCGCATCCATTCCCAGCCGGCACGGCCCATCTGCCGGCGCCGTTCCGGATCGTCCACCAGCAGGCGCAGAGCGCCCGCCAGGGCAGCATTGTCGCCCAGCCGGGTGAGGATCGCATTGCTGCCGTCCACGACCATCTCCGGCACGCCACCAACCCGCGTCGCCACGATCGGCACGCCGACGTACGCCGCTTCCAGGAACACGGTGCCGGCGGCTTCCTTGTGCGAGGCGAGGGCGAAGATATCGAAGCCGGCCATCAGCCGGCAGGCGCCGTCGCGGTAGCCGAGCAGGTGGACCTGCGACTGCAGGCCGTGCTCGGCGCACATCGCCTGCAGGCGCTCCATCACTGGCTGCCCGTCGCCGATCACCACCAGGTGCAGGTTCGGATTGGCCTTGCACAGCGGCACCATTGCCTGCAGCAGATCGGCATGGCCCTTGGGCTCGCGCAGCACCGCCACGCAGCCGACCACGATGTCCTGTTCACCGAAGCCGAGCTCGGCACGGACTTCGGCACGCACGTCCTGCAGGCACTGCCACGGATCTTCCTTGCGGATATCGGTCCAGCGCGGTGGAACCGCGATCGGCGGCACGATGCCGATGCGCTCAGCGGGAATGCCACGGTCGGCCAGCAGCTGCTTGACGAAGCTGCTGACGGTCAGCACCCGGTGCGGCAGGCCGGTATAGGTCAGCAGCGAGTTGACCGGACTCATCAGGTGGCGCGAGCGCACCACCAGCGGCGCACCGCCGAGGCGGGCGCCGGCGGCGGCAATCAAGGCGTCGCGACGGCTGGTGGTGTTCACCACGTCATAGCGTTCGCGGCGTACCAGGCGCGAAACCGACCAGATGCCGCGCAGCAGGCGCGCCAGCCCTCCCATGCGCAGCGTATGCACGGTGAAGCCGTCATCGCGCGCCACCTGCGCCAGCCGTGCCTCGGGCTGGCACAGCAGCGAGACGTCGTGGCCGCGCGCGCGCATGGCCTGCATGTGGCGGAAGATGTAGATCTCCTGCCCGCCCATTCCCTTGGCGGCTTCGGTGTGCAGGATGCGCAGCGAACGTTTCATGCGGACTCGATCCTTGATATCAACGATTGCGGAAGCGCGTCAGCGCCTCCCAGGCGGAACGGATCGCGGCTGCGTCCGGCGCCTGTTGTGGCAGTGGGCGATAGTGCCGATCCAGCGCGGTGGCATTGCCGAACTTGTCGAACACGTAGAGGGCATCGCCGTGGCGGACGGCGCGCTGCGACCAGCTCTCCACCACCAGGGCACGGAGCCCTTCCGGGGCCGCCAGCAGATCCTGGCCGGTGCTGTAGTCGGCCAGCGGGTTCTCACAGCCCAGTGCGTGCCGCATCAGCGTGGGCACCCAGTCCTCATGCGAGCTGGTGCGCGCATCACGGCCGCTGGCCTCGCCCGGCCAGTGCAGCACGAACGGCACCTGCAACTGGTAGTCGGAGAAGTTGCCGTTGTGGCCCCAGTAGTTCAGCGCGAGGTCGTTGAACTCCTCTGCGTGATCGCCAGTGACCAGCACGATGGTGTCCTGCTCCAGGCCCTGCGCACGCAGGGTATCGAGCAGCGATCCGACCAGGCTGTCGGCGTAGTGGACGGAGGTGTGATAGCGGTTCAGTTCCGGCGTCGGATCGTGGTCCGGCCCGAACTTGAGGAAGTCGATGTCCGCGGCCATCGGCGTGGCCAGGGGCGGATAGTCGGCCGGCAGGTGGTAGGGCGCGTGGGTGGAGTCGAGGAACACGAAACCGAACCACGGGCGCTGCGCGGCCTGGCTGCTACGGATGTCCTGCTGCAGCGACGCGACGATGGCACGGTCGCGGCCATCGGGCTTCAGTGCCGACGGCCCCTGGTGCAGCTGGTCACGGACATCGGCGAACACGGTGCGGTCGAATTCAGGGCTGTACATCGGCGCGCTGCCGTACAGGTGCAGGTCATAGCCCTGCTGTCCCAGGACCTGGAACAGCTGCGAGCCACGCTGCTCGTCAAGCATGCTTGCCCAGTAGCCACCGGGAAGGCCGTAGAGCAGGCCGAACAGGCCGTAGCGGGTGGCGTTGCCGGTGCTGAAGTGATGCTCGTAGACGCGGGAGGACTGCGCCAATGCCGTGGTGTTCGGCATGATCTGTGGCGTCAGCACATCGTGGCGGAGTGATTCGAGTACCACCATCAGCACGTTCGGCCGCTGGTGGCTCTGGCAGCGCAGCGGATGCAGCGGGTAGTGCAGCTGGGCATGGCGGGGGTCGGGCAGGCCCGCCTGCTGCTGGCTGACCACGCCCAGGCGACGCATGAAGCTCTTGGCGGTGATCGGCTGCGCCCAGGGCAGGTAGTTCCACTGGCTGATCACGTCACGCTCGCCGCGTGCATCGTAATAGGCGGTCGCCACCTGGCCACCTGCCATCAGCAGGATGACCAGTGTCCATGCCTGCAGGACGTGGCGCCGTCGGGGCAGGGCGGGCAGCAGCTTCCAGCAGGCCCACGCCAGCAGGGCTTCGGCGGCGAAGATGGCCGATACCAGGGCGATAGCCTGCAGCCAGGTCTTCCACGACAGCGCGACCTGATCGTGCAGCGCGCCGCCGAACACCATGTTCGCCACCATGGCATTGAGGTGGAAGCGGTACAGCGCGAACACCTTGGCATCGACCAGCAGCAGGCACAGCCACAGGCCCTGCAGCACCACCGCGCCGATGCTCAGAGGACGCGCGCTGCGGGCCCACAGACCGAGCAGCAGCGGCAGCAGGCCGGCCAGCGCGCCGAACGCCAGCAGGTGGCCGGGCAGGGCAACGGCCAGATACGCCAGGCCGACGGGGCCGCCGGGGTTGTCCCGCAGCGGCACGTTGCCCAGGGTGATGACGGCTGCCAGTACGGCGTTTGCCGCCACGAACAAGGACCACCAGGCCAGCCGGCGCCAGTGCTGGGTACAACCGGGTCGGGAAGCTGGATCGGCGGCGGGTGGAGCGGAGGGCATCGTCGGTACGTGTTCAGCAGGAGCGGGACAAGGGGGCGGCGCCGCCGCGGCCGGCGGATCCGCGCGCGGGTCGCGCATTGTATCGGTTTGTTTCAACGTATCGGTGTCGACCTGCGGGCGATCTGTCACAATGTTCAGGTGGGCCCTGAATGCGGCGGCCCTCCAGACCCAATGACAAGCCAGGAACCGCTGTGAGCCAGATCCCGACCCTCGACATCACCCGTTTTGACAGCGACCGCGAGGCCTTCGTGGCCGAGCTGGGGGCGGCCTATCGCCAATGGGGATTCGCGGGCATCCGCAACCACGGCATTCCGCAGGCCGACATCGACGCGGCCTACGATGTCTTCAAGGCCTTCTTCGCCCTGCCGGAGGAGATCAAGCGGAAGTACCACGTGGCCGGCGGGGGCGGTGCACGTGGCTATACCCCGTTCGGCGTGGAAACCGCGAAGGGGTCCAAGCACTTCGATCTGAAGGAGTTCTGGCACATCGGCCGGGAGATCGGCGACGACTCCAGGTACCGCGACGTGATGCCGCCGAACCTGTGGCCGACCGAGGTCGAGGGCTTCCGTGAGCGGGGCTACGGCCTGTATCAGGCGCTGGACAACCTCGGGTCGCGCGTGCTGTCGGCGCTGGCGCTGCACATCGGCCTGCCGGAGGATTTCTTCGCCGACAAGACCAATTTCGGCAACTCGATCCTGCGCCCGATCCATTACCCGCCGATCACCACCGACGACATTCCCAACGTGCGTGCCGGTGCGCATGGCGACATCAACTTCATCACCCTGCTGGTCGGTGCCAGTGCGGCGGGCCTGGAGGTGCAGTCGCACGATGGCAAGTGGGTGCCTTTCACCTCGGATGCGGACACCATCGTGGTCAACATCGGCGACATGCTGCAGCGCCTGACCAATCACGTGTATCCCTCCACCATCCATCGCGTGGTCAATCCCCCGGGCGAGCTGGCCCGCCAGCCGCGCTACTCGGTGCCGTTCTTCCTGCACCCGAACCCGGACTTCCTGATCGACGTGCTGCCGTCCTGCATCACCCCGGAGAACCCGAGCCGGTATCCGGAGCCGATCACCGCCCACGGCTTCCTCGAGGAACGCCTGCGCGAGATCAAGCTGAAGTAATGAAAAGGCCGCCGCGAGGCGGCCTTTCCATTACGGGTAGCGCCGGGCCGTGCCCGGCGAGCCAAAGCCAAAGCGGCTCTGGGATGTTCAGTGGGGAGGCGGGGAGGCGTCGGATGGCGGGGACGCCGTAAACCCATCCCTGGGGGCTTGGCCGCGGCATCCATGCCGCGGACACCCCGCCATCCGACACCCCCCCGCCTTCGACAGTTTCCCGGTGACGGATGGATGAGATCTGTCACACCGGGGTGGGGCAGGGGTCAGATCCGGATCTGACCCCGGCAGTCACCCGCAATGCCGCTTTTGCCTTTGATCTTCTTTTCTCTTTCCGTGGCGGGCGGAACCGCCGGAATGTGTCAGAAGCCGGGCGGGTGGGGCTGCGCAGGGGCGTGAGCCGCATGGATGCGGCGATCGAGCTTACAGGGACGTACTTGCAGCGTCCCCTGCGCAGTCCCGCCCGCCCGGCCAGGCCGATCAACTACCCGGGGCTCCTCGCGACCAACCCCACCCCGCCACGAGGGGCCGCGCCGTTGGCTGGAAATCCATGTAACCGCTTACACGGAAACGGATTTTTGCCGTAACGGGTATCATGACCGGCTGACTTCACACAGGAGCCACCCGCTCATGCGCCGCAAGATCGTCGCCGGAAACTGGAAGCTGCATGGCAGCCGTCAATTCGCCAATGAACTGCTGGGGCAGGTGGCTGCGGGGCTGCCGCTGGACGGGGTCGATGTCGTCATCCTGCCGCCGCTGCCGTACCTGGGCGAGCTGGTCGAGGAGTTCGGCGCGACCGGCATGACCTTCGGTGCCCAGGACGTGAGCAGCAACGAGAAGGGGGCCTACACCGGCGAAGTGTGCGCGGCCATGCTGCACGAGGTCGGTGCCCGTTACGGCCTGGTTGGACATTCCGAGCGTCGCCAGTACCACCACGAGAGCAGCGAACTGGTTGCCCGCAAGTTCGCCGCTGCCCTGCATGCCGGCCTGGTGCCGGTACTGTGCGTGGGTGAGACCCTGGAGCAGCGCGAGGCCGGACAGACCGAATCGGTCATCGCCAGCCAGCTGGCGCCGGTGCTGGATCTCGTCGGTGCCGACGGCTTCGCCAGCGCCGTGGTCGCCTACGAGCCGGTCTGGGCGATCGGCACCGGCCGCACCGCGAGCAAGGAGCAGGCGCAGCAGGTGCACGCGTTCATCCGTGGCGAAGTCGCGCGCATCGATGCTAGAATTGCTGATTCACTGCCCATTCTTTACGGCGGCAGCGTGAAGCCCGACAATGCCGGGGAACTGTTCGCGCAGCCGGATGTCGATGGTGGGCTGGTCGGTGGCGCCTCCCTGGTGGCCGCGGACTTCCTGGCCATCGCGAAGGCGGCGGCCGCGAACTAAATCCTAGAAGTATTGTCCGAGGGCGGATTTCCAATGCTGATGTTGATCCTCAATGTCGTCTACGTGCTGGTTGCCGTAGCCATGATCGCGCTGATCCTGATGCAGCGTGGCTCGGGCGCAGCGGCTGGTTCGGGCTTTGGTGCCGGTGCCTCGGGAACGGTGTTCGGTGCGCGTGGCGCCTCGAACTTCCTGTCCAAGTCGACCAAGTGGCTGGCCGTGGTGTTCTTCGGCATCAGTCTCTTCATGGCCTGGTATGCCGGCCACGGCAGCCGTCCTGCCGCCGAGCAGGACCTGGGTCTGATGTCCGCCCCGGCGGCCAGCGCTCCGGCCGCCCCTGCAGGCGAACTGCCGGCCGTTCCGAAGGCCGATGAGGTCCCGGCAGCCCCGGTTCCGGCGGCGACTGTGCCGGCTCAGGCGGAATCTTCGGTTTCTGGTGAAGAAAAGCCGTCGGAAGGCTCCCAGAAAGACTGAAGCCGGTTACAATACGCGGCGCATCGGGAAGATAGTCTGATGTGATCGTTTGCCCAGGTGGCGGAATTGGTAGACGCACTACCTTGAGGTGGTAGCGACGCAAGTCGTAGGGGTTCGAGTCCCCTCTTGGGCACCATTTGTAAGTAAAGCGGGTTCACCTGGCGCGCAATGCGCCAGGGCGATTCCCGTCCACTCCCCCATGCCAAAGCGCCTGCAGGCGCAGCGGCAGAGGCAAGAGAGAATCGCTGTGCTGGCCGAATATTTGCCGTCTCTGCTGTTTCTGATCGTTGCCACCGGTATCGGCGTCGTGCTGATGCTGGTCGGCCGACTCCTCGGTCCCCGTCGCCCTGATCTGGAAAAGCTCTCGCCGTACGAGTGCGGCTTCGAGGCGTTCGAAGACGCGCGCATGAAGTTCGATGTGCGCTATTACCTGATCGCGATCCAGTTCATCGTCTTCGACCTGGAAATCATCTTCATCGTGCCGTGGACCCAGGTCTTCATGGAGCTGGGTGCCCGTTCGCTGGTCACCATGGGCCTGTTCGTCGGCATGCTGTTCCTCGGTTTCATTTACGTCTGGAAGAAGGGAGCGCTGGAATGGGAGTGATTCAGACGCTCGATGGCCTGATGAACAATCCGACCCCGGAAGGGCGGGTTGATGACATCCTGCGGCCGGAAGGCGACAATCCCCTGCTGGAAAAAGGCTTCGTCACCACCAGCGTCGACGCCCTGCTGAACTGGGCGCGTACCGGCTCGATGTGGCCGATGACCTTCGGCCTGGCCTGCTGTGCCGTGGAGATGATGCACGCCGGCGCCGCGCGCCTGGACCTGGACCGTTACGGCGTGGTGTTCCGCCCGTCGCCGCGCCAGTCCGACGTGATGATCGTCGCCGGTACGCTGGTCAACAAGATGGCCCCGGCACTGCGCAAGGTCTACGACCAGATGCCCGACCCCAAGTGGGTGATCTCCATGGGCAGCTGTGCCAATGGCGGTGGTTATTACCACTATTCCTATTCTGTCGTGCGCGGCTGTGATCGCGTGGTGCCGGTGGACGTCTACGTCCCGGGCTGCCCGCCGACCGCCGAGGCGCTGGTGTACGGGATCCTGCAGCTGCAGAAGAAGATCTGGCGTACACAGACCATCGCCCGCTGACCCCTTCACCTGACAAGAGCGCGCCAAGCCCCCATGGCAGAGCAAGCATCCTTCATCGACCGACTCTCCGCACGTTTCGCTGGTGCGAAGGTCATCGTGGTCGAACCCCGCGGCGAAGTGACGCTGGAAGTGCCTGCCGCCGAGTGGCACGCCACCGCCCTGGCGCTGCGTGACGAGTTTGGTTTCGAGCAGGCCGTGGACCTCTGCGGCGTGGACTACCTGGGCTATGGCTCCGACGAATGGGACACCGCCGACGTGTCCTCGCACGGCTTCAGCCGCGGCGTCGAGGGCAAGGCGCAGGGCCGCTTCGCGTGGGGCGAGTTCCCCAGCGAGGAGAGTGCCGAAGGCGCCCGCCCGCAGCACATGCCGACCCAGCGCTTTGCCGTGGTGGCGCAGCTGCGCTCGTACCAGCACAACCTGATGATGCACCTGCGCTGCTTCGCACCTGACGAAGCACTGCCGGTGGTGTCCTCGCTGACCGGCATCTGGCCGGGCCTGAACTGGTTCGAGCGTGAAGCGTTCGATCTGTATGGCGTGATCTTCGAAGGCCACCCGGACCTGCGCCGGATCCTGACCGACTACGGTTTCGTCGGCCATCCGTTCCGCAAGGACTTCCCGTTGATCGGCAATGTCGAAGTGCGCTACGACGAAGAAAAGAAGCGCGTGATCTACGAACCGGTCACCTCGGTTGAGCCGCGTGTCGGCGTGCCGCGCGTGATCCGCGACGACGCCCGTCTGCAGACCGCAGCCGGCGAGCGCGCGCAGGAGGCAGTGAAGTGAGCCACGTACACCAGGCCGGCGAAGCGTTCGCCAGCAATGCCGCCGAAAGCCGGCAGGAAATCCGCAACTACACCATGAACTTCGGCCCGCAGCATCCGGCCGCGCATGGCGTGCTGCGCCTGATCCTGGAGATGGACGGCGAGACCATCATGCGCGCCGACCCGCACGTCGGCCTGCTGCATCGTGGTACCGAGAAGCTGGCCGAGTCCAAGCCGTTCAACCAGTCGATCGGTTACATGGATCGCCTGGATTACGTGTCGATGATGTGCAACGAGCACGCCTACGTGCGCGCGATCGAGACCCTGATGGGCATCGAAGCGCCGGAGCGTGCGCAGTACATCCGTACCATGTACGACGAGATCACCCGCATCCTCAACCACCTGATGTGGCTGGGTTCCAACGCGCTCGACCTCGGCGCGATGGCGGTGATGCTGTATGCCTTCCGCGAGCGCGAAGAGCTGATGGACTGCTACGAAGCGGTTTCCGGCGCGCGCATGCACGCGGCGTACTACCGTCCGGGCGGTGTCTACCGCGACCTGCCGGACCACATGCCGAAGTACAAGGAATCCCGTTGGCACAAGGGCAAGGCGCTGAAGCAGCTCAATGCTTCGCGCGAGGGCTCGCTGCTGGATTTCCTGGAGAACTTCACCAATGAGTTCCCGGGTCGCGTCGACGAGTACGAAACCCTGCTGACCGACAACCGCATCTGGAAGCAGCGCACCGTCGGCATCGGCGTGGTCACCCCGGAACTGGCGCACCAGTGGGGCATGACCGGCGTCATGCTGCGCGGCTCGGGCATCGCCTGGGATCTGCGCAAGAAGCGTCCGTATGCCAAGTACGATGCCGTTGATTTCGACATTCCGCTGGGCAAGGAAGGCGACTGCTACGACCGTTATCTGGTCCGCGTCGCCGAGATGCGTGAGTCCAACCGCATCATCAAGCAGTGCGTGGCATGGCTGAAGGCCAACCCCGGCCCGGTCATGGTCAAGAACTTCAAGGTCGCTCCGCCCAGCCGCGAGGACATGAAGGACGACATGGAAGCGCTGATCCACCACTTCAAGCTGTTCAGCGAAGGCTACTGCGTGCCGGCCGGCGAGACCTACTCGGCGGTGGAGGCCCCGAAGGGTGAGTTCGGCTGCTACCTGGTTTCCGACGGCGCCAACAAGCCCTTCCGCGTGCACCTGCGTGCGCCGGGCTTCGCCCACCTGTCCTCGATCGACTCGGTCGTGCGCGGCCACATGCTGGCCGACGTGGTGGCGATGATCGGTACCTACGATCTGGTGTTCGGCGAGGTTGACCGGTAATGCCGTCTGCCACGCCAACGCCTGCTGCAGGCAGCCGGCGCAAGCCGGCGCCGCAGTTCCTGGAATTTCACGTTATGCATTTCGCTGAGGTCGGCCGATGAAGGCGACAGGTAATTTCGAGGCGGCGCGCGACGTCGACCCGATGGTGGTGCTGAGCGACAAGACCCGCGCTCACATCGATCACTGGCTGTCCAAGTTCCCGCCGGACCGCAAGCGCTCTGCCGTGCTGCAGGGCCTGCATGCGGCCCAGGAGCAGAATGAGGGCTGGCTGACCGACGAGCTGATCGCCGGCGTGGCCAAGTACCTGGACCTGCCGCCGGTGTGGGCCTACGAGGTCGCCAGCTTCTACTCGATGTTCGAGACCGAGAAGGTGGGCCGCAACAACGTGGCCATCTGCACCAACATCAGCTGCTGGCTCAATGGCGCCGAGGACATCGTGCGCCACTGCGAGAAGAAGCTGGGCATCAAGCACGGCGAATCGACCCCGGACGGCCGCGTCTACCTCAAGCGCGAGGAAGAGTGCCTGGCCGGCTGCGGCGGTGCGCCGATGATGGTCATCAACGGTCACTACCATGAGCGTCTGACCCTGGAAAAGGTCGACGAGCTGCTGGACGGGCTGGAGTAAGGGCATGGCACATCACCACGAATCCAAGGGCCCGGTCGGTCCCGCGCCGCTGCCGCACCAGGTGGTCTACACCACCCTGCATTACGACACTCCGTGGTCGTACGAAAGCTACCTCAAGACCGGTGGCTACGCTGCCCTGCGCAAGATCCTCGAAGAGAAGATCCCGCCGGAGCAGGTCATCGAGATGGTCAAGGCCTCCGGCCTGCGCGGCCGCGGTGGCGCAGGCTTCCCGACCGGCCTGAAGTGGTCCTTCATGCCCAAGGGCAACATGCAGAAGTACATCCTCTGCAATTCGGATGAATCCGAGCCGGGCACCTGCAAGGATCGCGACATCCTGCGTTACAACCCGCATTCGGTGGTGGAAGGCATGGCGATCGCCTGCTACGCCACCGGTTCGACCGTGGGCTACAACTACCTGCGCGGCGAGTTCCACCACGAGCCCTTCGAGCACTTCGAGCAGGCCCTGGCCGACGCCTACGCGAACGGCTGGCTGGGCAAGAACGTGCTGGGCTCAGGCGTGGACATCGACATCTACGGTGCTCTCGGTGCCGGTGCCTACATCTGCGGCGAAGAAACCGCGCTGATGGAATCGCTGGAAGGCAAGAAGGGACAGCCGCGCTACAAGCCGCCGTTCCCGGCCAACTTCGGCCTGTACGGCAAGCCGTCGACGATCAACAACACCGAGACCTACGGCTCGGTGCCGGCGATCATCCGCAACGGTCCGGAGTGGTTCAAGGGCCTGAGCCGGACCGCCAATGGCGGCCCGAAGTGCTTCTCGGTCTCCGGCTGCGTGCAGAACGGCGGCAATTTTGAAGTGCCGCTCGGCACCACCTTCGACGAGCTGCTGGAAATGGCCGGTGGCCTGCGCCCGGGCCGTACCCTGAAGGGCGCGATTCCGGGCGGCGTCTCCATGCCGGTGCTCACCGCGGCGGAGCTGAAGGACCTGCCGATGGACTACGACACCATCCGTGCGCTGGGCTCCGGCCTGGGTTCCGGGGCGGTCGTGGTGCTGGATGACAGCGTGTGCTGCGTCAAGTTCGCCTGCCGCATCAGCCAGTTCTTCCACAAGGAATCCTGCGGCCAGTGCACGCCGTGCCGTGAAGGCACCGGCTGGATGCACCGCGTGCTCGAGCGCATCGTCGCCGGCAAGGCCACGATGGAAGACCTGCACCAGCTGAAGGTGGTGGCCGGCCAGATCGAAGGCCACACCATCTGTGCGTTCGGCGAAGCGGCGGCATGGCCCATCCAGGGCTTCCTGCGCCAGTTCTGGGACGAATTCGAGTACTACATCGTCAACGGTCATTCGATGGTTGACGGCAAGAAGGTGGAGGCAGCCGCCGCATGAGCGCGCAACCCGTAAACCCGAACGTGCCACCGGACCATGTGACCATCGAGATCGATGGCAAGTCCCTGGTCGTGCCCAAGGGTTCGATGATCATCCAGGCCGCCGACAAGGCCGGCATTCCGATTCCGCGCTTCTGCTACCACGAGAAGCTGCCGATCGCCGCCAACTGCCGCATGTGCCTGGTGGACGTGGAGAAGTCGCCGAAGCCGGCGCCGGCCTGCGCCACGCCGGTGATGGACGGCATGAAGGTCGCCACCCGCAGCGAGAAGGCGCTGAAGTTCCAGCGCTCGGTGATGGAGTTCCTGCTCATCAACCATCCGCTGGACTGCCCGATCTGCGATCAGGGCGGCGAGTGCGAGCTGCAGGACGTGTCGCTGGGCTATGGCCGTTCGGTCAGCCGCTTCAACGAGCGCAAGCGCGTGGTCCCGGACGAGGACATGGGTCCGCTGGTCGCCACCGAGATGACCCGCTGCATCCAGTGCACCCGCTGCGTCCGCTTCACCGCCGAAGTGGCGGGCACCTATGAACTGGGTGGCATGTACCGCGGCGAGAACCTGCAGATCGGTACCTACGACGGCAAGCCCCTGACCACCGAACTGTCCGGCAACGTCGTCGACGTCTGCCCGGTCGGCGCGCTGACCAACAAGGTGTTCCAGTTCCGTGCCCGTCCGTGGGAGCTGACCGCGCGCGAGTCGCTGGGTTACCACGACGCGATGGGGTCGAACCTGTTCCTGCATGTGCGCCGCGGTGAAGTGCTGCGTTCGGTGCCGCGCGACAACGAAGCGGTCAACGAATGCTGGCTGTCCGACCGCGACCGCTACTCGCACCAGGGCCTGTACAGCGAAGACCGTGCGGTCAAGCCGCTGCGCAAGGTCAACGGCGAGTGGAAGGAAGTGAGCTGGGCCGAAGGCCTGGCCGCTGCCGCCGACATCCTCAAGGCGAACCAGGGCGACACCCTGGGCGTGCTGGTGCACCCGTCGACCTCCAACGAGGAAGGCACTCTGCTGGCGCGCCTGGCCAAGGGCCTGGGTTCGGGCAACATCGATCACCGCATCAACAACCGCGATTTCTCCGACGCCGCCACCGCCGAAGTGTTCGGCCTGCCGCTGGCGGAGATCGAAGGCGCTGACCGCATCGTGGTTCTGGGCAGCAACATCCGCCATGAACTGCCGCTGCTGCATGCCCGCCTGCGCAAGGCGCAGACCCAGAACGGCGCGAAGATCCACGTCGTCAACCCGGTCGACTTCGACTTCGCCTTCAGCATCGCCGGCAAGCAGATCGTCGCACCGTCGCAGTTCGTCGATGCCCTGGCCAACGCCGAGCTGCGTTCGGCGGTGCAGGGTGGCAGCAACACCGTGCTGATCGTCGGTGCCATCGCCGAGAACCACCCGCAGGCTGCCGCGATCCGCGCCGCCGCGCGTGATTTCGCCACCGCCACCGGTGCCCGCCTGTGCCGCATTCCGCAGGGCGCCAACGCCGTCGGCCTGACCCGTGCGGGCGTGCTGCCGGCCGGCAGGGACGTCGCCGCGATGCTGGCGCAGCCGCGCCAGGCTTACGTGGTGTACGGCCTGGAGCCGGGCCTGGACTTCGCCGATGCGCCTGCCGCGCGCAAGGCACTGGCCGGTGCCCAGGTCGTGGCGTTCAGCCACTTCGCCTGCGCCTCGACCCGCGACGTCGCCGATGTGATCCTGCCGATCGGTGCGCTGCCGGAAATCGACGCCACCCTGACCAACCTCGATGGCCGCGAACAGTCGGCCCGTGCCGGCGGCAAGCTGCCGGGCGAGGCCCGTGAAGGCTGGCGCGTCCTGCGTGCGCTGGGCGGTGAGCTGGCGGTGGCCGGTTTCGACTTCATCGATCTGGCGGGCCTGCGTGCCAGCCTGGCACCGGTATCGGTCACCGTGGCTGCGTCGGCCCAGCCGGCCGTTGCAGGCGAAGGCCTGGAAGTGGCCTCGACGGCGGCGATCTACCGCACCGATGCCGTGGTCCGCCGCGCTCCGGCGCTGCAGTCGCATCCGCTGAACAACGCCCCGCGCATCGTCCTCAACACGGAAGATGCCGCACGCCTGCAGCTGCAGGAAGGGCAGATGGCCAAGGTCGGCACCGATGCCGGTCGCGCCACCCTGCCGGTGGTGGTCGACGCCCGCGTCGCTGCGGGTTCGGTCTGGATTGAATCGGGCCACGGCGCGACCGCGCCGCTGGGTGCCGCTCGCGTAACGGTGGTGGCTGCATGAACGAATTGCTGTTGAACGCGGTCGATCCGCTGCACCAGTGGCTGCTCGGCCTCGGTGACATCGGCGCGCTGCTCTGGATCATCCTGAAGATCCTGGTGATCACCGTACCGGTGATCGTCTCGGTGGCCTTCTACGTGGTCTGGGAACGCAAGCTGATCGGCTGGATGCACGTCCGCCATGGCCCGATGTACGTGGGCATGGGCATCTTCCAGGCCTTCGCCGACGTCTTCAAGCTGCTGTTCAAGGAAGTGGTCCAGCCGAGCAACGCCAACAAGGCGATCTACCTGCTGGCACCGCTGATCACCCTGGCCCCGGCGTTCGCGGCCTGGGCGGTGATTCCGTTCGATTCGCAGATCGTGCTGTCCAACGCCAATGCCGGCCTGCTGTACCTGCTGGCGATGACCTCGCTGGGCATCTACGGCATCATCCTGGCCGGCTGGGCGTCCAACTCGAAGTATGCGTTCCTGGGTGCGATGCGTGCCTCGGCGCAGATGATCAGCTACGAAATCGCGATGGGCTTCGCCCTGGTCGGCGTCATGATCGCTTCGGGCAGCCTGAACCTGAGCAACATCGTGATGGCCCAGGCCGGCAGTTCCGGCTTCTTCGACTGGTTCCTGATTCCGCTGTTCCCGCTGTTCGTCGTGTACTGGGTGTCCGGCGTGGCCGAGACCAACCGTGCGCCGTTCGACGTGGTGGAAGGCGAGTCGGAAATCGTCGCTGGCCACATGGTCGAGTACTCGGGCGGCGCGTTCGCGCTGTTCTTCCTGGCCGAGTACGCGAACATGATACTGATCAGTTTCCTGATCTCGATCTTCTTCCTCGGTGGCTGGCTGAGCCCGATCCAGGGCTGGGTCGATCCGGGCACTGTGTCGCCGCTGGTCGACTGGATCTGGAAGGGTGGCGCGCCGTGGCTGTTCGTCAAGGTGTTCTTCTTCGCCAGTGCCTACATCTGGTTCCGTGCCAGCTTCCCGCGCTTCCGCTACGACCAGATCATGCGCCTGGGCTGGAAGGTCTTCATTCCGCTGACCATTTTCTGGATCGCGGTCACCGCCGTCATGGTGTTCTTCGGCGTGATTCAAAAGGGCGTCTAAAGTGATGAACAGGATTACCCATTACTTCAAGAGCCTGCTGCTGCTCGAACTGCTGGCCGGCCTTTGGCTGACGCTGAAGTACAGCGTCAGGCCGAAGTACACGATGATGTACCCGATGGAGAAGTTCCCGCAGTCGCCGCGCTTCCGTGGCCTGCATGCGCTGCGCCGCTATCCCAACGGTGAAGAGCGCTGCATCGCCTGCAAGCTGTGCGAGGCGGTCTGCCCGGCGCTGGCCATCACCATCGATTCGGCCAAGCGCGAGGACGGCACCCGCCGCACCACCCGCTACGACATCGACCTCTTCAAGTGCATCTTCTGCGGCTTCTGTGAGGAAAGCTGCCCGGTGGACTCGATCGTCGAAACCCACATCCTCGAGTACCACTTCGAGAATCGTGGCGAAAACATCGTTACCAAGCCGCAGCTGCTGGCCCTGGGCGACCGTCTCGAGTCCGAGATCGCCGAGCGTCGCGCCGCCGATGCCGCTTACCGCTGAGGTCGAGAGATGGATTGGGTAAATATCGCTTTCTGGGTCTTCGCCATCGTGGCCGGCATCTCCGCCGCGGCGGTGATCAGCGTGCGCAACCCCGTGCACGCCGTTCTGTGCCTGGTGCTGACCTTCTTCTCCGTTGCCTGCGTGTGGCTGCTGGTGGGCGCCGAGTTCCTCGGTGTGGCGCTGGTGCTGGTCTACGTCGGCGCGGTGATGGTGCTGTTCCTGTTCGTGGTGATGATGCTCGACATCGATCCGTCGAACCTGCGTGAGGGCTGGGTGCGTTACCTGCCGGTCGGCCTGGTCGTGGCCGTGGCGATGCTGGTGCAGATGCTGATGCTGATCGGCGTCAAGGGCAGGGCGGTCAACCCGTTCCCGGCCGACAATGCCGCCGCTCTGGCCGCTGACACGTCCAACGTCACCTGGCTGGCCCGCAGCCTGTTCACCGAGTACCTGCTGCCGTTCGAGTTCGCCGCCGTCATCCTGACCGTGGCCGTGGTGGCCGCGGTGATGCTGACCCTGCGTCGCCGCGAAGGCCTGAAGACCCAGAACCCGACGCAGCAGACCATGGTCAAGGCGCATGATCGCCTGCGCGTGGTCAAGATGAGTGCCGAGCAGCCGGTGGTGCACAGCAACAGCACGCCTGCGGCGGGCGAAGAGGAGACCAAGGCATGATCACTCTGGGCCATATCCTGGCGCTGGGCGCGGTGCTGTTCTGCATCAGCCTTGCCGGCATCTTCCTCAACCGCAAGAACATCATCGTGCTGCTGATGTCCATCGAGTTGATGCTGCTGTCGGTGAACATCAACTTCGTCGGATTCTCGCGCCAGCTGGGCGATCCATCCGGCCAGCTGTTCGTGTTCTTCATCCTGACCGTCGCCGCTGCCGAGGCCGCCATCGGCCTGGCGATCCTGGTGACCCTGTTCCGTACCCGCCGCACGATCAATGTCGGCGAAGTCGATTCGCTGAAGGGCTGATCCACAGATGGAAATCACTCTCTCCAAGAGTCTGTTGATCGCAGTGGTGCTTGCACCGCTGTTCGGCAGCATCATCGCCGGCCTGTTCGGTCGCCAGGTCAAGCGCTTCGGCGCGCAGACCATCACCATCCTCGGCGTTGCGGTTGCGTGCGGCCTGTCGATGTACACGCTCTACCAGCTGCTGTGGGGCGGGGCGCAGCCGTTCAACCAGAACGTCTACACCTTCTTCGAAGTCGGCCAGTACTCGGCCCACGTCGGTTTCATGGTCGACAAGCTGACCGCGATGATGATGGTGGTGGTGACCTTCGTGTCGCTGCTGGTCCACATCTACACGATCGGCTACATGCAGGACGATCCGGGCTACCAGCGCTTCTTCAGCTACATCTCGCTGTTCACCTTCTCGATGCTCACCCTGGTGATGAGCAACAACTTCCTGCAGCTGTTCTTCGGCTGGGAAGCGGTGGGCCTGGTGTCGTACCTGCTGATCGGCTTCTGGTTCAAGCGCCCGACCGCGATCTTCGCCAACATGAAGGCGTTCCTGGTCAACCGCGTCGGTGACTTCGGCTTCCTGCTGGGTATCGCCGGCGTGCTGTGGGTGTTCGGCACCCTGGACTACTCCGAGGTGTTCTCGCAGGCCAGCATGCTGGCCGACCCGCGCGCCCAGCTGCAGATCTGGGACGGCACCCTGTTCGGGATGCAGCTGCTGAACGAGCCGGTGATCTGGTCGATCGCCACCCTGATCTGCATCTGCCTGTTCATCGGCGCCATGGGCAAGTCGGCCCAGGTCCCGCTGCACGTGTGGCTGCCGGATTCGATGGAAGGCCCGACGCCGATCTCGGCGCTGATCCACGCCGCGACCATGGTGACCGCCGGTATCTTCATGGTCACCCGCATGTCGCCGCTGTTCGAGCTGTCGCAGACCGCGCTGGACTTCATCCTGTTCATCGGTGCCACCACGGCCTTCTTCACCGGCCTGATCGGTATCGTGCAGAACGACATCAAGCGCGTGGTCGCGTACTCGACGCTGTCGCAGCTGGGCTACATGACCGTGGCGCTGGGTGTTTCGGCCTATTCGGCTGCCGTGTTCCACTTGATGACCCACGCCTTCTTCAAGGCGCTGCTGTTCCTCGGCGCCGGTTCGGTCATCATCGCCATGCACCACGAGCAGGACATGCGCAAGATGGGCGGCCTGCGCAGGTACATGCCGATCACCTTCATCACCATGTGGATCGGTACCCTGGCCCTGGTCGGTACGCCGTTCTTCTCCGGCTTCTACTCGAAGGACACCATCATCGAGGCCGCGGAGATCCATGCCCATATCCAGGGCAGCTGGGTGGCCACCTATGGCTACTGGGCGGTGCTGGGCGGCGTGCTGGTGACCAGCTTCTACAGCTTCCGCCTGCTGTTCATGACCTTCCATGGCAAGGAGCGCTTCCGCGACGCGCATGACGATCATGGCCACGGCCATGACGATCACCATGCCGCCGATGCGCACCATGCCGACGCCCACCATGACGACCACGGTCATGGCCACGGCGCGCACGAGCCGCACGAGACCCCGTGGGTGGTGACCCTGCCGCTGATCCTGCTGGCCATCCCGTCGATCGCCATCGGCTTCTTCAGCATCGGTCCGATGCTGCACGGCACCGACTGGGCCGGCCACCACGCCCATGAGGCGATCAAGGGCCAGGCGACCACGTTCTTCACCGGCATCGTCGACTTCTACGATCCGGCCAAGAACACCGTGGCCTTCCTCGGCGAGGAATTCCATGGCCCGGTGGCGTTCGCGCTGCACGGCATGATGCTGCCGCCGTTCTGGCTGACCCTGGCGGGCTTCCTGCTGGCCGCGTTGTTCTACCTGTGGAAGCCTGACCTGTCGGGCAAGGCACGCAAGGCCTTTGCCCCGCTGGTGTCGGTGCTGGAAAACAAGTACGGCTTCGACAAGCTGTGGATCGATGGCTTTGCCGGTGGCAGCGTCAAGCTCGGCAGGGTCTCGCGCTGGATCGACAGCAACATCGTCGACGGCGTGGTCAATCTCTCGGCACGTGTTGTGGACGTCGCAGCCGGCGTGCTGCGTCGTACCCAATCCGGTTTCCTCTATCACTACGCCTTCGCGATGATCATCGGCCTGATTGCCCTGCTGGGCGTGCTGATGCATTACCTGCGTTGATGACCTGTACGGAATAAGAAGACGTGTCGAACTGGCCTCTACTCAGTGTCCTCATCTGGCTGCCGATCATCGGTGGTGCCCTGATCCTTGCGATCCGTGATGCGCAGACCGCCCGCTGGGCGTCGCTGGGCGTGGCGGTGCTGACCTTCGTGGCGAGCCTCTCGCTGCTGGGCGGCTACAACCCGGGCATCGATGGCCTGCAGTTCGTCGAGACCCATGCGTGGATCCCGGCGTACAAGATCGGCTACAACCTGGGCGTGGACGGCATCGCCGTGGCGCTGATCCTGCTGACCACCCTGGTCAGCGTGCTTGCCCTGATCGGTGCCTGGAGCGCGATCGACAAGCGCGTCAACCAGTACGTGGCGGCCTTCCTGATCCTGGAAGGCGTCACCGTCGGCATCTTCGCTGCGACGGACGCGATGCTGTTCTACGTGTTCTTCGAAGCGATGCTGATCCCGATGTTCCTCATCATCGGTGTCTGGGGTGGCCCGCGTCGCATCTACGCCGCACTGAAGTTCTTCCTCTACACCTTCCTCGGCTCCGTGCTGATGCTGGTGGCGCTGATCTACCTGTACATGAAGGGCGGCAGCTTCCAGCTGGCCGATCTGTACGCGCTGCCGTTGACGGCCAAGGAGCAGACCTGGATCTTCTTCGCCTTCCTGATCGCCTTCGCGGTCAAGGTGCCGATGTTCCCGGTGCACACCTGGCTGCCGGATGCGCACGTGGAAGCGCCGACCGCCGGTTCGGTGATCCTGGCCGCCATCGCGCTGAAGATCGGTGGTTACGGCTTCCTGCGCTTCAACCTGCCGATCGTGCCGGATGCTTCGCTGGAGTGGGCCTGGCTGGTGATCGCGCTGTCGCTGATCGCGGTGATCTACGTTGGCCTGGTCGCCCTGGTCCAGGACGACATGAAGAAGCTGATCGCGTACTCGTCGATCGCGCACATGGGTTTCGTCACCCTGGGTACCTTCATTGCCCTGTGGCTGGTGCGTGAAGCCGGCAACGTCGATGCGGCCCGCCTGGGCCTGCAGGGCGCGATGGTGCAGATGATCTCGCACGGCTTCGTGTCGGGTGCGATGTTCTCCTGTGTCGGCGTGCTGTACGACCGCATGCACAGCCGCCGCATCGCCGATTACGGCGGCGTGGTCAATGTGATGCCCTGGTTCGCCACCTTCGCCATGCTGTTCTTCATGGCCAATGCGGGCCTGCCGGGCACCAGCGGTTTCGTCGGCGAGTTCATGGTCATCCTGTCCGCCTTCCAGCGTAACCCGTGGATCGCCCTGGGCGCGGCCACCACCCTGATCATCGGTGCGGCCTACACCCTGTGGCTGTACAAGCGCATCTTCTTCGGCGAAGTGGCCAACAGCCATGTCGCCGAACTGAAGGACATCAACGGCCGCGAATGGCTGGTGCTGGGCGTGTTCGCCATCGGCGTGCTTGCCCTGGGCATCTACCCCAAGCCGCTGACCGACCTGATGGAGCCCTCGATCGCGAAGCTGGCGATGCAGATCGCATCCAGCAAGCTGCTGTAATTCCAGGATTTGATGATGACCACCTCGCCGCTGCTGCCATTGACCGCTGCTGACCTGCCTCCGCTCGCCCCCGAGCTGGTGCTGATCGGCAGCGCCTTCGCCCTGATGATCCTCGACCTGTTCGTCAGCGAGCGGAACAAGATCGTCACCCACCTGTTCTCGGTTGCTGCACTGGCCGTCGTGCTGTTCATGCTGGCGACCGGCGTGGGCGGGCAGGGAGAGGTCTTCCATGGCATGTTCGTGCGCGATACCGCCGCGGACGTGATGAAGACCGGGATCGTGCTGCTCAGCGGCCTGACCCTTGTGTACGGCTGGCGCTACCTGCGCGACCGCAACCTGTTCCAGGGTGAGATCCCGGTGCTGATCCTGTTCGGCACGGCCGGCATGATGATCCTGGTCTCGGCCGGCAGCCTGCTGATGGTCTACCTGGGCCTGGAACTGCTGGCGCTGTGCTCGTATGCGCTGGTGGCCAGCAACCGCGACAGCGGCCTGGCCTCGGAAGCGGCGATGAAGTACATCGTGCTCGGTTCGCTTGCCTCCGGCCTGCTGCTGTATGGCATGTCGCTGATCTACGGCGCCACCGGCAGCCTGCACCTGGACGTGATCCGCGATGCCATCCCGCATTCCGAAGAGCGCGTGCTGCTGATCACCGGCGCGGTGTTCATGATCGCGGGCGTGGCCTTCAAGCTGGGTGCGGCACCGTTCCACATGTGGCTGCCGGACGTCTACCAGGGTGCGCCGGCGCCGATCGCGCTGTTCATCAGCTCGGCACCGAAGCTGGCTGCGTTCGGCATGGCCTACCGCCTGCTGGAAATGGGCGTGGGTCCGCTGTCGACCGAGCTGCAGCTGCTGATCGCCGGCCTGGCCGCCGTATCGCTGGTGATCGGCAACCTGATGGCGATCGCGCAGAGCAATCTCAAGCGCATGCTGGCGTTCTCCACCGTCTCGCACATCGGCTTCCTGCTGATGGGCATCGCCGGTGGTGGCTCGCAGGGCTACGCTGCCGCGCTGTTCTATGCGCTGGCCTACGCCATCATGTCCACCGCTGCCTTCGGCGCGATCATCGCGCTGTCGCGTGCCGGCTTCGAGGCCGAGAACATCGAGGACTTCAAGGGCCTGAACGCCCGCAACCCGTGGATGGCCGGCCTGGTGCTGTGCATCATGGCGTCGCTGGCGGGCATTCCGCCGTTCCTCGGCTTCTGGACCAAGCTGGCGGTGCTGGGTGCGGCCGTCAACGGCGGCCTGCTGTGGCTGGCGATCCTCGGCGTGCTGTGCGCAGTGGTCGGCTGCTTCTACTACCTGCGGGTCATCAAGGTCATGTACTTCGATGAGCCGGTGGGCGAGGCCATTCCGCGCAGCAACGACCGCGTGCTGGGCCTGGTGCTGGGCGTGAATGCGCTGGCGCTGCTGGCCCTGGGCCTGGCCTGGAACCCGATCATGGTCTGGTGCCAGCAGGCTTTTGCGCATCTTGCATAAAAGTTGACACAAAGCTGCGCGATTCGTGTAATATGCGCAGCCTGAGTTGTCACTGCAGCGGTTCAGCCAGAACATCGTTGCAATGGCCCCGTCGTCAGGGTGGGGCAGCAGTTCAAACACTTCCGGTGCGGGGTGGAGCAGTCTGGCAGCTCGTCGGGCTCATAACCCGAAGGTCGCAGGTTCAAATCCTGCCCCC
>NZ_JASGBV010000008.1:0-19134 GCF_030053245.1 Stenotrophomonas sp. RS-48 | reverse complement strand
ATCGTTCACCGGCACGCCCAACGCCTGCTCGAACGCTTCGCGGTTGGCATGTGCGGCATAGGCGCGCTGCTCTTCGCCACCCAGGTTCGACTGGAAGATGCCTGCGGCGCTGACCGGCAGGAAATCCTCGTAGACGATCGGGTCGGCCACCACCAGCCCCGCCGCGATCAGGGCTTCCGCCGGCAGGTCACCAATCCCGCCAGGCGCAGCGCGGCCGGCCTCGGTCAGCTGATAGCGGAAGTAGCCCAGACCCTCGCGGCGCAGGGTGTCATGGTCGTCCGGGAACGCTGCGAACGCTGCCTGCAGGCGCTGGCCATAGTCGCCACCGGTACTGCCGGCACCTTCGCTGTTGCGCGCCTGCGCCAGCAGCTGGTCGTACAGCGCGCGCCCCTTCGGCGTCAGGGCCAGGCCACGCTGCTCGATCTCGCCGAACCGCGCGGTGTGGGTGCCGGCATCACCGCCCTGCTCATCGGGGAAATGCACGGCTTCTTCCAGCGCTTTGAAACTGGTCTGCCGCAGCAGGATCGGACAGGCGCGGCGCGGCGGACCTTCGATGACCGCCTTGGCGGCCATCCCCTGCTCGATCATCGCTGCCTGCGCGGCATCGATGTCCAGCGTGCGCGGGGTCAGGTGGTTGATGTGCGGGCCACGGAAGCTGACCACGTCGGCCACCAGCCGGTGTGCCTGGTGCAGCGCATGGTAGGTCGGCAGGTCGACGGTGGCGTCACCGTGCCAGCGGAAGGTCTCCAGCGCCTCCGCCACGAAGCGCTCGGCGTCGTGCTGCGACAGCCCGCCATCGCGCTCGGCCTGGTCGATCAGGGCCAGGGCGGCATCGGTGAAGATGCGGCGGCGGGCCAGGATCTGTGCCGACTGCGCACGCAGGGCCTCGTCCTCGATCAGTTCCAGGCGCAGCAGCGAGGTGAACACGCGGAACGGATTCTGCGCCAGCGCCGCACCGGTGAGCGGGCGAAACGCGGTGGAATGCACCGGCACACCGGCCACCGACAGGTCGTAGTAGCCGACCGGAAACATGCCCATCACCGCGAACAGGCGGCGCAGGGTGGCCAGCTCCTGCACGGTGCCGACGCGGATCGCGCCGTGCCGCTCCTCGTCCAGCCGGCCGCGCTCATCGTTGCGCTGCAGCTGCGCAGCCAATGCAGGGTCCTGCGCCAGCACCTGCGCGTTGATCCGCTCCACCAGTTCCACCAGCGTGCCGTACAGCGGCACTTCGGTGCGGTACATGCGGGACATGGCCTGGGCGAACAGGCGGCGGATCACATCAGGCGAAACGAAAGAGGCGCTCATCAGTCACTCGATTACGGGAACGGGGAACAGCTCGGACCCGTATTGTCGCCGGAGCGCGGGGCCGGCGGCGATATGCAGAGCAGCATGGAGCGGACCGGCGCTACCGGTTGAGCTGGCGCTTCAGGGTGGCATCCAGGGTGATCGGCCGGTCCCAATGCTCATAGCTGGCCACGATGGCGTGGCGCACGGCGCGGTAGTGCAGATTGTCCGGTGCCTTGGGCATCCGCTTCACCACGGCCTGCCAGCCGCCGGCCGGGTCACGGCTGAAGGCACGCACGCTGTCGCGGCAGGTCTGGCCGCTGGCCTTGGCCCAGAAGCAGGCGAAGTACAGGTCACCCGCCTGCCAGCCGTGGGTGCTGAACAGCGCACTGACATAGCCACGCGGCACATCGGCATAGCGCGAGACCTCGTCGAGGAAGGCATCGGGGTAGCGCTCGGCGTAGTGGTTGATGTCGCGCAGCTGGGCGTCGATCCAGCGGTCGCCGGTGTCCACCTCATAGGCTGCCGAGCGTTCGGCCGTCTGCTGTGCCAGCACGGTGGCCGGCGCCAGCAGCAGGAGCATCAGCAGCGTGAGCAGGCGAGCATTCATGCCCCGATTCTGCCGCAGCCGTCGCGCCCTGTCAGGCCGCGACGCTGGCCTTGGCTTCGATCGCGGCCAGTGCGGCCGGCCAGTCCCAGGCGGTATCGGCGCTGACCATGCGCGGCTCGTCGTCGGCCACGCCATGCTGGGTCTCGTGCGCCCAGGTGACCGCATAGGGCGTATGGATGCCCCAGCCCCCGAGCGTGACCACCGGCTCGATGTCCGAGCGCAGCGAATTGCCGACCATCACGAAGCGCTCGATCGGCAGGTCGAATTCGGCCAGCACGCGGGCATAGGTGGCCGGGTCCTTCTCCGAGACGATCTCGATGCGCGGGAACAGTTCATGCAGCCGGGCGACGTTGATCTTCGCTTCCTGGTGGAACAGGTCGCCCTTGGTGATCAGCACCACCGGATAGTGCTCGGCGATGGCCGCCACCGATTCACGCACACCGTCGATCAGCTCGACCGGGTGGCGCAGGGTGTCGTGGCCGATGTCGAGGATGCGCTGGATGTCCCTGGCCTCGATGCGCTGGCCGGTGATGTCGATGGCCGCCTCGATCATCGACAGCGCCATGCCTTTCACGCCGTAACCGAACACGCCCAGGTTGCGCTGCTGCACTTCCAGCAGGTGACGGGCGGTCTGGGTGTCGTGCACGTCGATGTAGCGCGACAGCAGGTCAAGGTAGTCCTGCTCGGCCTTGCGGTAGTAGTCCTCGCTCTTCCACAGCGTGTCGTCACCGTCAAAACCGACCAGGCCGATGGCGCGCGCGGGCGCAGGCGTGGAGGTGTTCATCGGACAAGGATACAGGCGCGGCGAGGGCGAAAAAAACCCGGGCGGCTGACGCCGCCCGGGTACCCATGCACCGGTTGTCCCGAATCAAAGGTGGATCAGCGGCCCTGTGCGGCGCCGCCGGCACCGGCCTGCTGGGCGGCCACATAGGCCTTGTACTCATCGGCGCTCAGCTCGCCGTCCTTGTTGGCATCGGCCTGGTCGAACACCTGGGCAAGGCCGGCGTTGACCTGTGCCTCGGACTTGCTGATGGTGCCGTTGCCGTCGGTATCGATGCTGGCCCAGGTCTGGCCGCCGCCGCTGGCCTGCGCCGATGCGGCAGCCGCTGCGTCAGTGGCCTGGTTCGCGGCCTGGCCTGCCTGCGCGGCGGCCTGCTGGGCCTGCGCTGCATCATTCTGCGCCTGTGCGGCCTGCTGCTGCGCGGTCTGTGCCATGGCCGGAATGGCCAGTACGCTGCCGGCGGCGACAATCAGGGAGATCAGGGGCTTGCGGTTGCGAATGGTCATCAGGGATGTCTCCTTGGGGTGGTGTTGCGCGGCCTGTTGTTTCCGCACGGCACCTACCCTGCCACGCCGTTTCTGAATCGATTTTGCGCCGCGACCGGCATCCACACGCGCGGTTAACCACTGCCCGGCGTGCATGCATTAGCGCGGTGGTTAGGGTGGAGTGATCGGCCCATAAGGCGAACATTCAACGCCCTTGGATTTAACCCGCAGGCAACGAAAAACCTGCGTCAGTCGACGTTCTGGGACGATGACCGCGAACTGAACAACACCCATCCCAGCGCCACACCGGCGAGCGCTCCGGCAATCTCCAGCACCACGCGGCTGCCGAGTTCGTTCGGATCGTGGATGGTGGCCAGGAACAACCGCGCATACAGCGGCGACTCCAGCCGCACGATTCCCATGTAGAAGAGCTTCCATGCATCGATGCCGGCCGAGATCACCACGGCGATGACGCACGACCAGCCGATGGCATGGCCTACCGTCCAGTGCAGCAGGCGGCACAGCCGATGCCAGAGCAGGTACACCAGCAGGCCAACCAGCAATGCGATGGCGCCAGCTTCCAGGGTACCGAGCAGGCCGAAATGCAGGGGAAGATTCATCGGGTGCGCAGGAGGGGAAAGGCGGCCAGTGTACGACGGAGGGTCTCGGCGGCGCGGACCCGCCGGCACTGCTATCGAACGGGCACGTCGTAGGCGGTCATCGGGTCCGGCTCGGGCTGCAGCGTGTAGTGCCACCACTCCTGCGCATAGTTGCTGAAGCCATGCCGGGCCATCGCCTGCAGCAGACGGGCACGGTGGGCCCGCTGTGCGTCATTGAGTCCTTCGGCCGCGGTGTGCGCCCGCGGACCGAAGAAATCGAAATCGGTGCCCATGTCCAGCGGCGTGCACGTGTCGCGCCGGCACGCCAGCAGGCCGACGTCCACGGTGGCGCCGCGACTGTGGCCCGAGCGCTCGGCGATGTAGCCTTCGCTCAACAGCTGCGGCTTTTCCAGATCCGGATACTGCAGTGACTTGCGTGACTGCTCCGCGGGGTCATGTGCCCAGGCCACGAACGCCTGCACCGCGCGCACCGGGCGATAGCAGTCGTAGATGCGCAGAGCGAAGCCCTGCGCGCGCAGATCCGCTTCGACCCGTGCCAGTGCGGTCGCGACCGGCTCCAGCAGATAACAGGCCGGCGCTTCATAGCCAGGCACGCGTGCGCCCGTGAAGTTGCCGGCGCCGGCATAGCGGATGTCCAGCTCGATTCCCGGCGACACCGTGCGGATCTCCACCAGCCCGGCCTGCGACGCATCGGTGGCCGACGATATGCGCGGCGCCTCACTGGCGTGCGCGGGGCTCGCCAGTGCAGTCGCCAGTGCGAGTGAAATGCAGATCCTGGAAGTCATAGCTGAAGTCGATGTCCGGGTCGATCGCGCGCAGTTGCAGGGACGGCACCGGGCCATCGCCGGGCTGCAGCCACGCCTGCGCGTCCTCACCCAGCGTATCCCAACGCAGCAGCCAACGCTGCTGCAGCTGCATCACCCGGGCCTGCAGGCGAGGCGATTTCTCCACGCGGAACCGCAGGCCGTCGGGGCCTGGGCACAGCCAGGCGGTTCCCAGCCACGGATCCGCATAGCGGCCCTGCCACTGCGGCAAGGCCGTGCCGGATACGGCGCGCGCACCTTCCGTCGAAGGCGCCACATGCCCCTGCGCACGCTTGGACGCCTGCGCGCGCTCCAGTTCATCAAGGTAGTCGGCGGCACGCCTGCGGTCCTGCGGCGCGGTGTACGCCTTCAGGACCGACTGCATCAGCGCCGTACGTGCCTGCTCGCCCTCGCCATTGATCAGGATCACCACGCCGATGCCACGGTCGGGCAGCAGGGCCAGCGACGAATACATGCCGGACAGGGTGCCGGTATGCGCCACCTTCCAGTGGCCATCGATGTCCGACAGGCGCCAGCCGTAGCCATACCCATGCACGTGTGCGTTGTCCCAGCGCCGCTGCAGGTCACCCAGCGGCATCGGCATGTGCAGCGTCCACAGTGCCCGCCGCTGTGGCGTGTCCAGCCAGTCCGGCACAAGGTCGGGATCCAGCAGGACCTGCATCCAGCGCGTCATGTCGCGCAGCGAGCAGCGGATGCCGCCGGCTGCCATCGATGGCAGATCGGCGCTGATCTCACCATCGGCGTTGACCACCGTCGTGCGGCCGTCGCGCCGCGCATGCGGCTGGGCGACGTTGCCGACATCGCGCACCGACCAGCGGCCAACCTGGCAACGGGCCATGCCCAGCGGTTCAAACACCTGTTCACGCATCAGCTGGTCATAGGGCTTGCCCCCTGCGGCAGCAGCCACTTCACCGGCGACCACGTACATCAGGTTGTCGTAGGCATAGCCGCTGCGGAAGCTGGTGACGGGTTTCAGATGCGCAAGCCCGGCGATGATGTCGGCGCGGGTGAAGGCATTGGGCTCGGGCCACAGCATCAGGTCACCGGCGCCCAGCCCCAGGCCACTGTTGTGGATCAGCAGATCACGCACCTGCATCTGTTGCCCTACCCAGGCGTCGTGCATGCGGAAGCCGGGCAGATGCCGCTGCACGGGGTCATCCCAGCGCAGCCGGCCCTGCTGCACCAGCCGTGCCAGCAGCGCGGCGGTCATCGCCTTGCTGTTGGAGGCGATCTTGAACAGCGTGTCCTCATCAATGCGACCGCCATCACCCCGCATGCCCTTGGCATGGCGGTACACCACCTGTCCCTGGTCCACCACCGCCACCGCCATCCCAGGCAGGTGCTCGCGTGCGACAACGGTGGCGATATCGGCATCAAAGCGCGCGGGCTCCGCCGGCGCAGCAGGCGAGGTGGCAAGTGCAGCAAGGACGATCAGCTGAAGCACAGGCCCGCTCCCTTGTGTCATTGCCCGCGCCGCCCCTTCGAGCGGCGCGGGCACACCGTCAGTAGCTCCAGGTCACCGTCAGCTGCGCATAGCGCGGCGACTGGAAGCCGGTGCCATAACGATACAGCGGGTTCGGCGTACCGATGCTGTCCTGCGGCTCGTAGTCCTGGTCCACCGTCACCACACGCTGCTGGTTGAGTACGTTGTACACCGCCAGCTTCAGGCGCAGGTCGGTTGGGATCGGCACCTTGTACGACACGCTGACGTCGAGGTCGTAGGTCCACGGCGTGCGGCCATCGCCACCGCGCGGGGAATGCACGAACACGCGCTCGGACGGCACGCTCGCCTGGCAGTTGGAGACGCACACGTAATAGCTGTGGAAGTCGGTGTCGTCGAACGGATTGCCGGCGCCGAAGCGGGTGATCGGGCTGCCCGACTGCACGCCCAGCGTCGCCGCCACGCTCAGGTTCTCGGTCAACGCATAGCTGCCACGGAACTTGAACTGATGCCGCCGGTCATTGGCCAGGTAGCCATAGCCGCCGTAGTTCACCCAGGGGTTGTCGAAGTTCTCGGTACGACCGGCATCGGCGAAGTCGGTATCGGAGTTGACCGGGCCTTCGGCGTTGCCACGGCCGTAGGCCAGCGTATAGGACGCATTGAAGCCCCACTTGCCATCCCAGGCGCGATCGACCTGCAGCTCCAGCGCCTTGTAGTCGCGCTTGGGCTTCACCCAGCCGCGCTGGCCAACATAGTTGCCGTCATCGTCATACAGCGCCCAGCCTTCCTTCGACGTATCGATGCTGATCCAGCCGTCGTTGCTGCCGTCGCAGTTGGTATCGCCCCAGACGGTATTGCTGCGCCCGGGATTGCCCATGATCCAGATGCTGTCGATGGCACCGCACTGGCCGGTGGCGGTGATGTTCATGTCATCGATGGCGTTGTGCAGGCGCCGATAGGTCACGCTGGCACCGACCGACCAGGCTTCGTTGATCATCTGCTGGAAGCCGAGGATCGCCTCGTCCTGGTAGACCGGGTCCATGTCCCGGTTCACTTCGGCACGCAGGTCCGGCACGCTGCCATCACCCTGCGAATTGTCGACCGGCCCGATCTGTGCCCCCAGGTTCGGCACGTTGTTGGCGGCACCGCTATAGCCGAGGAATTCGTACCAGGTGCGTTCGTCCAGGAAGCCACCGGCCTGCTTGATGTTGATGACGTTGGCCACCGGCAGGAAGTAACGGCCAAGGTTGCCGAACACCTTGGTGGTGCCATCACCGCGCACGTCCCACGCGAAGCCCAGGCGCGGGGCCAGCATGTCGTCGATCTTGATGTAGCTGCTGCCGTCGCCGCCCTTGTTGTCGAAGGCTTCCAGGCGCAGGCCCATGTTCAGCAGCAGGTTCGGGGTGACCTGCCAGTTGTCTTCCAGGTAATACGCCGAGTTGATGGTTTCAAACGAGCCATCCACTTCATACCGGCGGGTGCGCGCGACCAGGCCACTGGCCGGCACGATGCCCCCATTGAGCGAGCTGCCCGGCGTGCGGTAGTAGATGTCGTAGCGGAAACCACCCGGACCGGGATAGGCGCGGCTGTAGTCGGAGGTGTTCTCTTCGCGGTCCAGGCCGAAGCGCAGCAGATGGTCGCCCAGGGTCCACTCGAAGTCGGCGCGTGCGGCCTTGCGCGTATCCAGTGCCGATTCCAGCAGCGAGCTGCTGGTGCAGCTGCGGTCGCCCTGCAGCTGCGAGGGCACGCCCTGGCTGGCGGTACGGTTGTCGAACACGCGGTTGCAGTTTTCGTCCATCAACGAGCTCTGCGCGCGGTTGCGCTTGTTCTCGCCATACATCAGCTTCATGGTCAGGTCGTTGTTGACCTGCCAGCTGTAGGTGCCCGACCAGTTCCTGCCGCCCACGGTGTTGTAGATCTGGTTGCTGCGCTCGCCTACCGTCTGGCCACTGGCATAGTCGTAGTTGTAGACATCGGTAAGCGTCTTGCTCTTGTCCGAGAAGCCGAACAGCGACAGCATCTGGTTGTCGGTGATCTGCCAGTCGATCTTGCCGCCCCAGAACGGGTCATCGGCCTTGCCCTGGCTCAGGCGCGTACCGGCATCGTTGGTCGAGGTTGGCCGGTAGTCACGGGCCTCGTACATGCCGAAGAAGAACAGCCGGTCCTGGACCAGGGCACCGGAGGCGAACACGTTGAGCGCACTGCGGCTGTAGTCGTCGCGGCTGGCGGTGATGTAGCGGCTGCCTTGGCCGTCATAGCGGTCGCGGGCCTGCGACTGCCACGCGCGGGGTTCGAACACCAGCTCGGCACCGGCCTTGAAGTCGTTGCTGCCCGAGCGGGTGACGGCGTTGATGACGCCACCGGTGCTGCGCCCGAACTCCACCGAATAGCCTCCGGTCTTGACCTGGAACTCCTGGTAGAAGGAGAACGGTACTGACGAGAAGCCCACCCGGTTGTAGAAGTCGGTGACGTTCAGTCCATTGATGTACACGGTGTTCTCGGCCACTGACGAGCCGCCGAACGAAATGCCCTGCCCGCCCAGCGAGCCCTTGCCCTTCACTGCGCCCGGCGCCAGCAGCGCGACGGCGGTGATGTCACGGTCCACCGGCAGGCGCGACAGCTCCTCGCGGGTGATGTTGGTGGCCGATTCGGTGGACTTCACATCCACCATCGATACCACCTGCGGCGCGCGCACCTCCACCGTTCCCAGGGTACTGACCGCACCCAGCGGCACATTGACGGTGGTTGCGCTGCCCAGGCCGACGGTGACCTGGCCGACGCGGCTGGCACCGCCGCCGGGCAGGCTCACCTCCATCTCATAGGTGCCCACCGGCAGCAGCGGAATGCGATAGCTGCCGTTGGCATCGGCCTGTACCGAGCGGACGAAGCCGGTGGCCGGATTGCGCACCGTGACCGTGGCGCCGGCGGGAACCTGGCCGGCATCGCTGACCAGCCGGCCGGCGACGGAGCCATCCTGCGCGAAGGCGCCGGGCGCGATCACGCCCAGACAGGTACCCAGGGCGACGCACAGCGCCGCCCGCTTGATGTTGTATGCCTTCATCCCCTGCTCTCTCCTGCAAGAATTGAATGGTGCCGATGGTGGTGTGTCGCGCTAGCGTTGCCCGGCGGGCAGTACCTGCCACTGGAAGTCGTAGCTCCATTGGTCGAAGTACAGGTTGCCGCCTGCCCACTCGGCCTCGCCGCGCTGCGAGTCGACCGTTTCCGAGCGGAAATGCTGTTTGGCCGGCACGAACGGCTGGCCGAAATCGTCGTTGAAGGCGATGCGGTAGCCGTCGAGGCCACCCAGGTAGAAATCGCGCAGCGCAGGTACATCGCTGGCCAGTGCACCGGTGGTCACATCCATCGGCAGCCAGCCATACGGCGCCAGATAGACCTGTCCCCAGTCATGCAGGTTGTTGTAGCCGCTGCCATCGTCGGAGAACACCATGCCCGACTGCCAGCGTGCGGGAATGCCGTTCATGCGCAGCAGCGCGATCAGCAGCAGCGTCTGCTGGCCGCAGTCGGCATGGCCGGCACGCAGCGCGTAGTCGCTGATGTTGCTGAGGGTGGAATACTCGCGTGCGCCGGCCCATGGGATGCGATCGACCGCCGCGAACAGCCTGCGCACGATCTCGTAGGGGCGTGTTTCGCCCTGCAGCACCTGGTCGGAAAACAGTTTCAATGCCGGCGTGAAACGCACATGCGGCAAGTGTTCGCTCAGGTAAGGCTGCAGCGCGGCGTCGGCCGGTGTCGGCTGCACCCGGGCCGGATCGATTGCCGTGTGGCGGGCGAACAGGGTGACCGCATAACGGATCTCGAAGCGCGTGGGCTGCCCGGCGACGGCCTTCGCTTCCAGATAGGCGGTGCGCTGCAGGGTACCGGCGGGTGCCACGCGTGCTTTGTCCGGTGTACTGCCAAGCCATTGCACGCGCTCCTGCTGGCCCGGAATCTCGCGCGGATAGGGAATCCAGGCGCGAACGGTTTCGCCCGCCGGGACCGCATCGGCCTTGACCGTGAGCGACTGCGTGAACGCGATGCGCTGCGGCAGCACCGAGCCCTGGCCGCTTTGACCGGCAGCAGCAACGACACGTGCGTGGTGCGCGTTGAGCACTTCATTCGGGCCCGGAGACGGCATCGGTGCATCGGCGCGGCGGCGTGCACGCGCTTCATCGCTGAGCAGGAACAGGTTCGAGGGCGCGCGCTTGAAGTACGCGCGCCTGCCATCGATATCGAGGTGCTCGATCAGCCCCAGCTGGTCCCAGCGCGCGAACTCCTCGTCGGTCAGATCCGGAATCCAGCGACGCACCGCCGCTTTGGCCGCCGCTTCGTCGAGAGAAAAATCCAGGCGGATGCGGCGCATGCGCTCGCGCTGGAATGCGTCTTCGGCAGCATCGCGCCCGGTCGCCAGCAGCGCCTGGGCGTCGCTGAAGCGCCCGCTGTCGATCAGGTCGATCACCTGCAGCTGCCGGCTGTCGCGCGCGTCTGCCGCGTGCGTGGCCGACGCCCACAGCAGCAGCGCGGCACACAGGCCGGCGGCGGCAGGCAGACGCGGTTTGCGAACGGCAGGATCCACAGCGACACTTCCCAAGCGCGGGTGGTAACGGCTGTGTAACACGGGCCGGAGGACCGGTCAATAATTTATTCTTGCTTTCGCAGGCGAAAGGAATAAATATTCCTTAAGGCATTCGAGGAGGGTGTGCTGCGCATGATCCTGGCTTCCCGCGAACCGCGCCGGCAGTGGCCGCGCCGGTTGACCCTGGCCCTGTGCCTGTTCGCCGCACCGGCCTTCGTGCAGGCTGCCGCGCCCGATCCGGGCGCGCCGCTGCCGTATGTGATCGGTCTGCACGAGGCTTACCTGACCCCGGACTACTGGGCCGCCCGGCTGGACGATGCCGATGCGCCGATCCTCGACCGCGCACAGATCCAGGCGCAGAACGCACGGATGCGCGCAGAGGATGTCCATATCCAGGACATCGCCGCCCTGCCCGCCCAGCTGGATGCGGCACAGGTACGCAGCAGCATCACGGCGCTGTCGAGCTGGCCCACGCGTACGCTCTACAACGCCAAGGGGCAGGCGATCGCACCGGCAGTGCGCAAGGCCATCGAAGCCAACCTCGGCCTGGATGCGATTCCCGCACAGGTGGCGCCCGACTACGGGCTGGTGGTGAAGCGTGCCGCACTGCGCACCTTCCCGACCCGCGAGCGGGTCTTCAGCACGGTGGGCGATACCGATATCGATCGCTTCCAGGAATCGGCGCTGTTCCCCGGTGACAAGGTCGCCGTGGTCCATCGCAGCACCGATGGCCGCTGGTTGTTCGTGCACAGCGAGCGTTACAGTGCATGGATCGAAACGGACGCCGTGGCCACCGGCGACAAGACCAGCGTGCTCCGCTATGGCAGCGCCGGCCCGTACCGCATCGTCACCGGCGCCACCGCGCACACCGTCTACACGCCGGAAGAGCCGCGCGTCTCGCGCCTGCAGCTGGACATGGGCGTGCGCCTGCCGGTGCTGGCCGACTGGCCTGCGGCCACGCCGGTCAACGGCCAGCAGGCCCACGCCTCATGGGTGGTGCAGCTGCCCGTGCGCGAGGCCGATGGACGACTGAAGCTGGTTCCGGCACTGCTGCCGCGCTCGCAGGACACGGCCGCCGATTACCTGCCGCTGACCCCTCGACGGCTGTTGCAGCAGGCGTTCAAGTTCCTGGGTGAGCGCTATGGCTGGGGCCATGACTACGATACCCGCGACTGCAGCGGCTTCGTTTCGGAAATCTACCGCAGCTTCGGCGTGCTGCTGCCGCGCAATACCAGCGCCCAGGCGATCAGCCCGGCACTGGATCGCCTGCCGTTCACCAGCAGGGATGGCAAGGCCGCGCGCGAACGTGCCGTCACCGGCCTGCAGGTCGGTGATCTGGTCTACATCCCCGGCCATGTGATGATGGCCATCGGCCACGTCGACGGCCGCACCTGGGTCATCCACGATACGGCCGGCGGCAGCTGGTTCGGCGCCGACGGCACGCGTGTGCAGGCCCATCTCAATGGTGTTTCGGTCACGCCGCTGGAGCCGATGATGGCCAGCGACACGGTCCGCTACATCGACCGCATCACCAACATCCAGCGCCTGCGGGCCAAGACCCCTGAATGAAGATCACCGCCATTGAACTGGGCATGCTGCGCGTGCCGCTGAAGACCCCCTTCAAGACCGCCCTGCGTACCGTGGAAACCGTGGAGGACGTGGTGGTGCTGATCCGCACCGACAGCGGCCACACCGGGTACGGCGAGGCGCCGGCCACCGCCGTGATCACCGGTGATACGCATGGCTCGATCATCGAAGCGATCCGCCACTTCATCGCTCCACGCCTGATCGGGCAGGACGTTGCCAACCTCAACCGCCTGTGCGGGCTGGTGCAGACGTCGATGGAGCGCAATACCAGCGCCAAGGCCGCAGTGGAGATCGCCCTGTACGACCTGTGGGCGCAGCTGCATGGTGCGCCGCTGTACCAGATGCTCGGCGGCGGCGACCCGGTCATCACCACCGACATCACCATCAGCGTGGACTACATCGACAAGATGGTGGCCGATTCGCTGTCGGCGATCGAGCGTGGCTTCGAGTCGCTGAAGATCAAGGTCGGCAAGGACATCGGCCTGGACATCGAGCGGGTCAAGGCGATCCACGCGGCGGTTGAAGGCCGCGCCCTGCTGCGCCTGGACGCCAACCAGGGCTGGACCGCCAAGCAGGCGGTGCACGCGATGCGCACGCTGGAGGATGCCGGCGTGGTGCTGGAGCTGCTGGAGCAGCCGGTGAAGGCCGCCGACATCAGTGGTCTGAAGTACGTGACCGACCGGGTCAACACGCCGGTCATGGCCGATGAGAGCGTGTTCAGTCCCAGCCAGGTGATGGACCTGATCCAGCAGCGCGCGGCGGACATCATCAACATCAAGCTGATGAAGACCGGTGGCCTGTCCAATGCCATCCGCATCGCCGACATCGCCGGCATCTACGGCGTGCCGTGCATGATCGGCTGCATGATCGAATCGAGCATCAGCGTGGCCGCGGCCGTGCACCTGGCCGTGGCCAGGAGTGATGTGATCACCAAGGTCGACCTGGACGGCCCTTCGCTGGGCCAGTTCGACCCGGTCAGCGGCGGGGTCAACTTCAACGAGTCGGAGATCACCATCAGCGATGCGCCGGGGCTGGGAATCACCGAGGTGCGCGGGCTGGAGATGATCACGCCGCCGCGCTGGTAGGCCGCTGCACGGGCGCTACCGCCGACCGTTGATCCCGCTTACCCTTCCTGCAACCGGACCCACGCTGAGCCCCATGCCACCCCTGGTGAAAATCCGCTCCGAGCGCGGGCAGATGTCGGCCATCGAACGCCGCATCGCCGACTTCATCCTCGACAACGCGCACCTGCTGCGCGACTACTCGTCGCAGCAGCTGGCCAGCGCGCTGGGCATCAGCCAGTCCAGCGTGGTGAAGTTCAGCCAGAAGCTGGGCTTCAAGGGTTACCCGGACCTGAAGTACTCGATCGGCCAGGACGTGGCGCGCGCCGGCCACGATCCGCAGGCACGCCCGCCGTCGCCGAGCGCCGATGACTACGCCGACATCGCCGGGCGCCTGCGCCTGAGCCGGGCAGCCGCCGAGGAAGAGACCAGCCTGGCCAATGCGCAGGCTGATGTGGAGGCCATCGTGCGACTGCTCGACAGGGCGCCCAAAGTGTTCGTGTACGGCCTTGGCGATGACGGCCTGTACGCGCGCGAGTTCGCCATGCGACTGTCGCTGCTGGGCATGCTGACCGTGCACCATGCCGATCCGATCCTGATGATGGCCAACCTGTCAGCGGCGCGGGCCGGTGATGCCATGCTGGTGTTCTCCGAGTTCGGCAAGCTGCCGCAGCTGTTCCAGCTGTCGCGGCAGTTCCAGGACGTGGGCGGGAAGGTGGTGTCGATCACCCGCCACACCGCCAACCCACTGCGCGCACATGCCGACCAGTCACTGGTGGTCTGCGCCCATGACCCCGCACCGCACGTGGCGCAGCTGCTGTACCGTGCTTCACTGCAGTCCCTGCTCGACTTCGTCTTCGTGCTTTTGTGCCATGCCAACCCGGACCGCCACCGCCAGCTCGGGGTGAACCTGGAACGGATCGAACACCTGATCGACGCCTGATCGACCCCTGGTTCACTGGAGTCCACGATGCTGCCGCTGCTGCGTACCGCCCTCGCTGTCACCGCTCTGGCCACCGCGCTGCCGGCCGGCGCGCTCACCCCGCTGCCGCCGATGGCGCGCAGTCTGCAGGCCATCGTGGTGGTCACCGACAGCTGGGATGCCACCCAGGGCCGGCTGCAGGCCTATGAGCGCAGGAGCAGCGACGACACGTGGCGCCCGCACGGCCCGGCCTTCACCGTGGCCGTGGGGCGTGAGGGCAGCGCGTGGGGCGTGGGCCGTGCGTCGCTGCACAACCAGGGGCCGCAGAAGACGGAAGGCGACGGGCGCAGTCCGGCCGGCGTCTTCGATATCGGCCCCGCGTTCGGCTACGCGCCGACGATCGCCAGCGCGATGCCGTATCTGCCGATGACGGCCAGCCACTACTGCATGGATGTACCCGCCTCGCGCTACTACAACCGCATCGTCGATGCGGCGGACGTAGGTACCGCCGCAGTAGAAGGCTCCACCGAACCGATGCGGCTGGACCTGCACAACAAGGGCGATGTTCGCTACCGCGAGGGCTTCGTGATCGAGCACAACAGCAGCCGCAGGCCGGGCAAGGGAAGTTGCATCTTCGCCCACCTCTGGCGCAAACCGGGCGAGGCCACGGCCGGCTGTACGGCAATGGAGCCGCGCCACATGACGGCCCTGCTGGCCTGGCTGAAGCCGGACACGCGCGCGGTCTTCGTCCTGCTGCCCAAGACGGAGTACGACAACCTGCAGGGGCCGTGGCAGCTGCCGGCCCTGACCGGAGCGTTGCGTTGAGCGCCCCGGACGAACCGCAGCTGCAGCGCGCGGTCAGCCGCTGGCAGATCGTCGGCCTGTCGATCAACGACGTGATCGGCAGCGGCATCTATCTGCTGCCGGCGGCCACCGTCGCCCTGCTGGGCCCCTTCAGCCTGTGGGGCGTGGTCGCCGCCGGCATCGTGGTGGCCCTGCTGGTGCTGTGCTACGCGCAGGCCGCCAGTTACTTCGATGAACCCGGCGGCAGCTATCTGTATGCCCGCGAAGCCTTTGGCCGCTTCGCCGGCTTCGAGATCGGCTGGATGATCTGGCTGACCCGTATCAGCTCGGCGGCCGCACTCAGCAATGCGCTGGCCGATGCGGTCGCGCGCTTCTGGCCCTGGGCCGGGGCCGGCACGGGTCGCCTTGCCGTGATCGTGCTGTCGCTGGGTTTCCTGACCGGCGTGAACATCATCGGCGTGCGCTCGGCGGCCCGCACCGGCATCGTGCTGGTGATCGGCAAGATGCTGCCGCTGCTGCTGTTCGTGGCCATCGGCGCGTTCTACATCGATCCGCAGCTGGCGTTCTCCGGCCAGCGCCCGGACCCGCACGACCTGCAGCGCATGGGTGAGGCCGCATTGTTGCTGCTGTATGCCTACGCTGGTTTCGAGAACATCCCGGCGGCAGCCGGCGAGTACCGCAATCCCCGTCGCGACATTCCATTCGCGTTGATCACCATGATCATCACCGTCACCGTCATCTACGGCGCGGTGCAGGTGGTGGCGCAGGGCACCCTGGCCGGGCTTGCGTCGTCGCCGACACCGCTGGCCGATGCCGCGGCCGGATTCGGCGGTGAGGCACTGGCGTTGATCCTGACCGTCGGCGCGACCATCTCCATCCTCGGCACCAACAGCAATACGATGATGATGGGCCCGCGCTTCCTGTTCGCGCTTGCCCGCGATGGCTACGGGCCGAAGATCCTCGCGCAGGTCCATCCGCGCTTCCGCACACCGGCTGCCGCGATCTTCTGCCAGGGGCTGATCGCCCTCGGCCTGGCGCTGTCCGGTTCGTTCGTGCAGTTGGCGCTGCTGTCGATGACCACGCGACTGTTCGCCTACATCGGAACCGCGGCGGCCGTGCTGGTGCTGGCCAAGCGCTACGCCGACCGGCCGGGCGCACTGAAGCTGCCGGGCGGGCCGCTGATTCCGGTCCTGGCCCTGCTGCTCTGCCTGGCCCTGTTCGCCAGTGCCAGCTGGCAGAACATCGCCGCCGCGCTGGTCGCCTTCGCCATCGGCGCAGTGATCTACAAACTGCCGCGCAAGGACCTAGGCGCCTGATGATCGGCAGCGACGGCGCGGATGGAGGACACCTTCCCTTCACGCGAGCGGACCGGACCGTTAACCGCCATGGCGGCATGATCGAAGCTCATCCACCACGGAGCCCGATCGATGAGCCCCGAGTACCAGATCCCCGGCCGCGTGCCGGATGACAGCGCACCGCGCCAGGCCGTTTCCGACTTCTGGCGCGAGCGTTACACCGCTGAACCCTATTACGACAACCAGCTGTTCTTCGAGGACTACGAGCCGGCCTATCGCATCGGCCACGCTGCCCGTGCGCAGGACATGATCCGCGCGTACGAAGAGGTGGAGGCCGAACTCGAGTCGCGCTGGGCGAGCGAGCGCGGCAAGAGCCGGCTGGAATGGGCGCAGGCCCGCAACGCCGTCCGCCGCGGCTGGGAAGAAGCGGTCAACCTCGACCAGCGCCTGGACCGGGGCGTACCGCGCGGCACCTGAGGGCACGCCCCGCTGCGGCCGGGCCATGCCCGGCTGTCCTTCGGCACTGCGGCAGAGCCGGGCATGGTCCCGGCTCTGCGCAATCCGGGCGTCAGTCCTGTTCCGGCAGCGGCGGCACGGCCTGACCGCGTGCATTGCCGCCGTTGGCGGCGATCAGGTCGCGGGTGTTCTTCTGCACCGCGACCGCGCCGAACAGCGCAAGTGCGAAGGCCATGGCGTAGAAGCCCTTCTCGCTCAACAGCAACGTGGCATTCCACAGGCCCACCAGCAACAGCAGCAGCGCCGACAGCAGGGCGAACCAGCACAGCGCGTAGTACAGGCCGCTGACCGGGATGCCCTCCACGCGGTCGCGCACGCTCTTCTGCAGCGATACCGCCGCGAACAGGCCATAAAGCAGCAACGCCAGGTAGTAGCCCTTCTCGTTCAGGGCCATTTCGGCGTTGAACAGGCCGATCAGATAAGCCACCGCGCCAAGCAGCAGCGCCACCCACGAAGCGGCGACGAAGGCGGGAGATGGCTTGTGGGTCGGAACAGTGTGCATTGCAGATCCTTGGCAGACAGACGGGCATGCATTGCCCGGGCGTGCCCACCCTAGACGATCCGCCCCACGTCGCACAGGGGGTAGCAGGACCTTCGGGCCACGACGGTCACACCCGCAGTGGTATACAAGGGAACGCTTGGCCATCCGCATCCCCGCCCTGGAGATTCCCATGACCCGCACGCCCCTGCTGCTTGCCCTCGGCCTGGCGCCGATTCTCGCCACCACTGCCTGCAACGCCGCCGATCCTGCATCCGCTACTGCCGGTACTGCCGCCACCGCTGCTGCACCGGCTGCGGCTTCGGCCGCAACCGACCAGCGGCCGTTCACCGCCACGGAAGTCAGCCGTTTCGATCAACCGTGGGCAATGACCTTCCTGCCCGATGGCAGTCTGCTGGTCACCGAAAAGCGCGGCAAGCTGCAGCACCTGGACGTGGCCAGCGGCCAGAAGCATGAGATCACCGGCGTACCGAAGGTCGCCTATGGTGGCCAGGGCGGCTTCGGCGATGTCATCCTGCACCCCGACTTCGCCCGCAACCAGGTCGTTTACGTCAGTTATGCGGAGGAAGGCACGCTGGATACCCGCGGGGCCGCGGTGGCCCGCGCCACGCTCGCCCTGGACGCCGACGGCGGTGGCCAGCTCAAGGATCTGAAGGTGATCTGGCGACAGACACCGAAGGTCAGCGGGCAGGGCCACTACGGCCATCGCCTGGTGTTCGGTCCGGACGGCAAGCTCTGGATCAGCTCCAGCGAACGGCAGAAATTCGACCCCGCGCAGGACATGGGCGGCAACCTCGGCAAGATCATCCGCCTCAACGACGATGGCAGCCTGCCGGCGGACAATCCGTTCGCGTCACAGGGCGGCGTGGCTGCGCAGGTGTGGTCGCTCGGCCATCGCAACATCCTGGGCATGGCCTTCGATGCCAACGGCAAGCTGTGGGCGCATGAGATGGGACCGGCGGGCGGAGACGAACTGAACCTGATCGTGCGGGGCGCCAACTACGGCTACCCGGTGGTCTCCAACGGCGACCACTACGACGGCCGGCCGATTCCCGACCACGACACGCGCCCGGAGTTCGCCGCGCCGAAGGTGACCTGGACGCCGGTCATCTCGCCTGCGGGCTTCGTCATCTACAGCGGCACCCTGTTCCCGCAGTGGAAGGGCAGCGGCTTCATCGGCGGCCTGTCCTCCACATCACTGGTGCGCGTAGCCTTCGAGGGCGACAACGCGCGCGAGGCGGAACGTTTCAACATGGGTGAGCGCATCCGTGAAGTGGAACAGGGGCCCGATGGCGCGCTGTGGCTGCTTGAAGATGGCAGCAAGGCGCGCCTGCTCAAGCTCACGCCGAAGACCTGATCAGGTAACGCAGGGTGGCGGGCCAGAGCCCGTCACCCCGCACGCTCACTGGATGGTGATGACCTTCACTTCGGTCCGGGTGCAGGCCGCATCAAGGCACTGGCCGCTCAACCACACCTGGCCATCGCCGATCATCACGCCCTGCTGGTTGACGAACACCTTGCCGAAATCCTGTGCGGACACCGCCTTGACCACGGCCGGCGTGATGATCTTCTCGTAGCTGCGCTGGAATTCGCCCGGTCCGGCGATCGTCTTTCCGCCGCTGATGTTCAACGGGAAACGTATTTCCTCGACGACCGCCGCGCGATCACCGCCGACCACCGCCGTTCTGAAGGCATCGAAGACCTTCTCGTACTGCGCCGCATCACCGAGCAGTGTCTCGATGCGCGCGCGCGCATCTTCGGTCTGTTCGCTCGTGGGTGCCGCAGGTGCTGCCGGTGCTGCCTGCACGGGTTCGGCCGGCGGTGCGGCAGCG
>NZ_JASGBV010000087.1:0-22681 GCF_030053245.1 Stenotrophomonas sp. RS-48 | reverse complement strand
TGGCCCGGCGGACGGTGCGCATCGACCGGGCGCCTACGCGGCCGCAGCGTCGCGGCTGTGATCGAACCGGCCGTGGCGCAGGAAGTGCGCGGTCTGCCGTGCCGCATCGGGCGAAACCACCAGGCCGCTGTGGCTGGTACGCACTACGCAATGATCGGCCAGACCCGGCAGGCGGGTTTCCGCCAGCGCCACCGTGCCGTCGGAGGCATCGTCGATCGCGCCGAGCAGGCTGCCCAGCCCATGCGGCACCGAACCGGCGATCAGGCCGACCGCGGCCGTGCCCTGCCAGTCGGGCAGGCCGTCAAGCAGCAGTTCGCTGCTGCGGCCCAAGGCCAGGCCCCAGCCATGCTCGGACAGCGAACGCGCGGTACCGCTGCCGCGCAGCGGCGAGCCAAGGCAGACCACGCGCTGTACCTGCAGCTGCGGTTGCCGGCGCAGTGCCTCCAGCGCCAGCAGCCCGCCAAGGCTGTGGCCGACCAGCGACAGCGGTCCGGCATCGGCCAGACGCTCCAACAGCTGAGGGACCGCTACATCCGGGCCGCCGAACACGGAGGAATAGCCAAAGGTCTGCACCCGGAACCCGCGCGCGCGCAGGCGCCACGCCAGCGGCCCTACCCAGGCGCGGGCGTTCCAGATGCCATGGAGCAGCAGTACGGGGGGTGTCATGTGCAACAGCCTGGCGATCAGCGGGGCGAAAACGTGAGGTGATTGAACACAGGCCGGCAGAAAGCGGCGGTGAACGCGCTCAGGCCGTTCGCGGCGCGCGGCGCAGGATGAACTCCAGATCGTTGGTCTGGCCGACCGGGAACAGGTACTGCCCGGCCTTCTCGAAGCCGTAACGGGCGTAGAAGCGCTGTGCGCCGAAGTTCTCCGACCACACGCCCAGCCACAGTGTCCTCGGGCCGTCGCGCTCCAGCCACGCCAGGGCGGTTTCCAGCAGGCGGCTGCCCCAGCCACAACTCTGCTGCGACTTGACCAGATACAGGCGCTTGAGCTCGCCATCCCCCGCTTTCACGTCCGGATGGGGCAGGCCACAGGGGCCGGCGGCGGCATGACCGACCGCCTCCCCTTCCCGCTCCAGCAACCACACGGCGTAATCCGGGTGGGCGAGGATCGTGCGCTGGCGCTCGACCGTGTAGGACTCCTGCAGGAAAGCCTGCAGGTCCTGCGGCGGATACAGGTGGCCGAAGGTCTCGGTGAACGTGCGTGCGGCCAGCGCCGACGAGGTCGGCGCGTCGTCCACGGTGGCGCGGCGGATCGAGTACATGCAGGAAGTTGACGTCAGCGCGAAGGGCGGGTCAAGCCTTCTCGGGCGATTCCGCGTCTTCGTCTTCCTCGTCCTCTTCCTCGTACTCCTCTTCGTCCTCGTCCTCTTCTTCGCCTTCCTCGTCCTCGTCGTACTCTTCTTCCTCTTCGTCGTCTTCGTAATCCTCGACGCCGAAGTCTTCACCGTCCCAGCGCCCTTCGCCGTCGGCGACGAAGGTCAGGGCCATCGCCGCCGGGTTGGTACCGACGCGGACCAGCCAACCACCGAACACGCGTGCCCGCTCGGTGACCAGGTTGGCCTCGGAGCCTTCATTGCCCAGCTTTTCCCACTCCAGCGAAAACGCAAACTCGGTCATTGCCTGGATCTCCTGATCAGTTTTTCTTGGGGCGAACCTGGATGTGCACTTCGGCCAGCTGCTCGTCGACGATCGGCGACGGCGCGTCGGTCATCAGATCCTGTGCACCGGTGGTCTTCGGGAACGGGATGACGTCGCGGATCGACTCGGTGCCGGCCATCAGCGCGGCGATGCGGTCGATGCCGAATGCGATGCCGCCGTGCGGCGGCGCGCCGTAGTTCAGCGCGTCGAGCAGGAAACCGAACTTGGCACGCGCTTCTTCGGCGCCGATGCCGAGCAGCTCGAATACCGCGCTCTGCATGTCCGGGCGATGGATACGGATCGAGCCGCCGCCGATTTCATTGCCGTTGAGCACCATGTCGTAGCCGCGCGAGACCGCAGTACGGGCATTGGCGCGCAGGTCGGCGATATCGTCCACGGCCGGTGCGGTGAAGGGGTGATGCAGGGCGACATAGCGCTGCGCCTCGTCGTCCCATTCGAACATCGGGAAATCGGTGACCCACAACGGGCGCCAGCCATCGGCGACCAGGCCGAAGTCCTTGCCGGCCTTCAGGCGCAGTGCGCCCATGAAGTCGGAGACCTTGTTATAGCCACCGGCACCGAAGAACACGATGTCACCCTTCCCGGCGCCGACGTGGGCAACCAGCGCGGCGAAGGCGTCTTCGCTGAAGAACTTCTGGATCGGCGAGCTGACCTCGCCGTTGTCGGCGATCTTGATGTAGGCCAGGCCCTTGGCGCCGTACTTGGCGGCGTGCGCAGCGTACTCATCGATCTGCTTGCGGCTCAACGCTGCGCCACCGGGGATGCGCAGCGCGGCGACGCGGCCATCGGCGTCGTTGGCCGGGCCGGTGAACACCGGGAACTCACTGCCCTTGACCAGCTCGGCCACGTCCACCAGTTCCAGTGCGATGCGCAGGTCCGGCTTGTCCGACCCATAGCGGCGCATCGCTTCGGCCCAGGTCATGCGCGGGAAGCTGGCATCCAGGTCGACGTCCACCACTTCCTTGAAGATGGCGCGGATCATCTCTTCGACGAAATCCTGCACGTCGCGCTCGCGCACGAAGGCGAACTCCATGTCCAGCTGGGTGAATTCCAGCTGGCGGTCGGCACGCAGCGCTTCATCGCGGAAGCAGCGCGCGATCTGGTAGTAACGGTCGAAGCCGGCCACCATCAGGATCTGCTTGAACAGCTGCGGGCTCTGCGGCAGAGCGTAGAACTCGCCCGGATGCATGCGCGCCGGCACCAGGAAGTCGCGCGCGCCCTCCGGGGTGGCCTTGGTCAGGATCGGGGTTTCGATGTCCTGGAAGCCACGCGCATCCAGGTGACGGCGCAGCGCCTGCACCAGCTTGATGCGGGTGCGCTGCATGCGCTGCATTTCCGGGCGGCGCAGGTCCAGGTAGCGGTACTTCAGGCGGGTATCTTCGCCCGGATTCTCGTGAGCGTGGAACGGCAGCGGCGCCGCCTTGTTCAGCACGGTAATGGCCGTGGCGATCACTTCCACCCTGCCGGTCGCCATCTTGTCGTTCACCGCGTGGCGGGCACGCACCACGCCTTCCACCTGCAGCACATCCTCGTAGCCCAGGCTGGCCGCGACCGCGAACACTTCGGCGTTGTCGACCTCGACCGTCACCTGCACGATGCCTTCATGATCGCGCAGATCGATGAAGCAGACGCCGCCCTGGTTACGGGCCACGTCGGTCCAGCCGGCGAGGGTGACAGTCTGGCCAATCAGGGTCTCGTCGACCAGGCCGCAGAAGTGGGTACGCATGGGGGAAAGCTCCGCTGGAGAACGCCGGCACCCGATGGGGCCGGAAAGCCCCGTATTCTGCGGCCGAGGCCCCGGCCGGGGCAAATGCGGGGCAGTCACACGGGCTTTATCCGTTCCGTCCTTATAGTCGCGCACCACACACCGTATGGGGATTCGCCATGAAAACGCTGTCCCTGGCCAGCCTGGCCGTCACCCTCAGCCTGGGCGCCCTCGCCGGGCTCACCCTCTCCCCCGCCCCCGCCGCCGCGCAGAACGGCGTCATCCGCTGCGAAAGCCAGAACAACCGCGAACGGGTCTGCACTACCGGCTGGCGCAGCGCGCAGCTGGTACGCCAGCTGTCCGGCTCGGCCTGCCAGGAAGGCCGTACCTGGGGCAGCCGCAACGGCAGCATCTGGGTCAACAACGGCTGCCGTGCCGAATTCGTCGAGGGTCGCGGCGGTTGGGGCGGTGGCAATGGCGGCTGGGGGGGCAGCAACGGCGACACCATCCGCTGCGAAAGCCAGAACAACCGTGAACGCAGCTGTCCGGTCGGATGGCGCAATGCCCGCCTGGTCCGCCAGTTGTCCGGCAGTCCCTGCCAGGAAGGCCGCACCTGGGGCGTGCGCAATGGCGCGGTGTGGGTCAGCAATGGCTGCCGCGCCGAGTTCGCTGAAGCCCGCGGTGGCTGGGGCGGCGGCAACGGCGGCTGGGGCGGCGGCGGCAACAGCAATTACTCCATTACCTGCAGCAGCAACAACAACCGCACCCAGAACTGTGACTGGGACGAGCGCCAGGGCCGGCCCGTGCTGCAGCAGCAGCTGTCGGGCAGCGCCTGTCAGGAGGGCCGCAGCTGGGGCTATTCGCGAGGCCAGGTCTGGGTGAGCAACGGCTGCCGGGCCCGCTTCGGCACGCGCTGACGGGAAGATGAAACGAATCTGCGGGCGCACGGCGGCACCGTCGCCGCCGCGCTCGCCGGGGATGGCCCGGCACTGCCAGGCGCGATTCGAGCGCTACGGTGCGGTTGCCGGCGGGGCCTCGTCGCCCCACGGTGCCGGCGGCAACGCCACCGGCTTGCTCAGGTCGAACTGCACGCGGAAGCGGCGGCCTTCGGGACGGGTCAGCTCGTAGACGAAGCGCTGGTCCGGCTCGATCTCCATCGCCCACACGTTGTGGGTGGACGCCAGCATGTCGGCGCGGCGGAACATGGCCACCGAATCGGCATCGGCCGGGAACTGCTGGCGTTCGGCGGTACCCGGCGGACGGCTGTCGCCGCCATACAGGGTGATCGCATCAGGGCTGCCGTCGGCATGCCGGTGATCGTGCTTGAGCCGCAGCCCGCTCTCGGTGCGGGTCAGGACCCAGGTCCGCGAATGATCATCGCCGACATGGAAGGGGATGCGCAGCTCATGCCCGGGATCGGCACAGCCCCGCACGTGCATGACCAGCCGCTGCCCGGCGAAGGGGTCCTTGCCGGTCGGTGCCGGCGTGTCCTCCACCACTTTGCCCTCGTACGCCTGGCCGCAGTGAGCGGCGATCGCAGCCATGAAGGCGTCGGCCGGGGCCGTCGCCACGTCGTGGGCGACCGTATGCGAGGGCTGTGAACAGGCTGCGAGCGTGAGCAGGGCGGCAGAAGCAGTGACGAGGGCAGGCAGTTTCATGCCCCAACCCTAACGACCATGGCCGGCCTGCGCAAACCACTCACCCGTTCAACGCCCCGTGTCCACGCCCTCCGCCAGGGTCTCGGTTGCCGCCACGGGTGCGGCCTCGCCCGCCCCGTCCGGCTCCTGCTCGACCGGGTCGACATCGAAGGGCGTGCGGAACACCAGCGAGGGCAGCAGGGTGGTCAGCGCCGCGTACAGCAGCAATGCGCCGAACAGCACCGCCGGAATCTGGAACCGCTCACGCATGATCGCGGCCAGGACCAGGGTGAAGATCAGCGTCGGCGCCAGCGCCAGCGACACGCGCAGACTGCTGCGGAAACTCTCACCGAACATCAGCCGGCGCTGCAGCCAGACCACGCCGATACGCAGCGGCAGCACCACCAGGGTGATCACGATGCCCAGCCCCAGCGCTTCGAAGCTCAATGCCTCGGCGGGAACCTTGGTGCCGGCATTGAAGAAGTAGAACGGCACGAAGAACGATGCGAACAGCCGCAGTGCATGCAGGTTCTCGTGCGAGGCCAGCAGCGGCATGCGCTGGTGCAGCAGCCGCGCGACCAGGCCTGCGATGAAGGCGCCCACCAGGTAATACACCCCCAGCAGGTAGGTGATGTAGGCAGCGACCATGCCGACCATGACCAGCAGCGAGAACTCCGAACCGGGCGCGTGCGGCGCCACCCAGCGACCCAGCGCGATGAACAGCAGCGGCAGGCCGACCATCATCGCCAGCAGGGCCAGGCTGGACAGGGCCATGTGACCGGGATCGCCGGCCTGCAGCACGATGAACAGTGCCGCCAGCGCCAGCAGCTCACCGGCGATGGCCTTGCTGGTCACCCAGAACCGCTCGTCCTCGCTCAGACCCAGCCGCGACAGCGAATCCATGATGAAACCCGTGGAGGGCGTCAGCAGTGCCAGGGCCAGCAGGCCCGCGGCCTGCCACGGCAGGCCGGCATAGCGCCAAGCCAGCCAGCCGACGCCGAACAGGGTGGCGCTGCGCACCACAAGATGCGCCAGCAGGGGCCACATGCCACGGCGCAACGCCTGCAGATCGACCTCCAGACCTGCGAACAGGAACAGGGACGAGATGCCGAGCGTGGCCAGCAGCCCGATCACCGCGTCGTGCGCCTGGTCCCCGAGCCAGAGCATGCCGATGATCCCGAACAGCAGGCAGGTGAGCGGTGCGGGCAGGCTGAAGCGCTGCAGCGCGCGCGGGATCACCAGCAGCGCGAAGATCAGCAGCAGGTAGATCAACTCATGACTCATGGGGGACTTCCGTGTGGTTTCGAACGCGCGCAGGATGCGCGCGCACGACCCTCGGAGCAAGCCCGGCCCGGAGACGGGCGGGCGTCAGCCGATCAGCCTGTCCGCGATGCGTCCAACCTGCGCCAGCACGCTGGCGCGTTGATCGTTGCTGATGTCCGCAGCCTGCAGGTAGGCCGTAATCACCCAGGGTGCCCCTCCCCCCATGGGCCACAAAACGGCGGTGTCATTGCGTGCATCCTCGCCATTGCTGCCGGTCTTGTCGCCCACCCGCCAGCGCGCGCCCAGCCCTGCGCGCAGGCACGCATCGCCGGTTTCGTTGTCGATCAGCCAGTCGGCCAGTTGCTGGCGCGCGCCCGGCGCCAGCGCATCGCCCAGCACCAGCCGCTGCAGGGTCGCGGCCATCGCCGCCGGCGTGGTGGTGTCACGTGGATCACCCTCGGCGAAGCTGTTCAGTTCCGGCTCGAGACGATCGCTGCGGGTCACGCTGTCGCCCTGAGCGCGCAGGAAGGCCGTCACGGCGGGCGGCCCGCCCACCACGTCGAACAACAGATTGGCCGCCGTGTTGTCGCTGGTGATGATCGTTGCCCGGCACAGGTCGCGTACGGTCAGATCCTTGCCGGCGTGGCGGCGCGCCACCGGCGCATGCGAAAGCAGGTCGGCCTCGCGCACCGGCACGCGCCTGTCCAGCAGCCCGGGCACGCGCCGTGACTGGTCCAGCACCGTGGCCGCCAGCACCGTCTTGAACGTGCTGCACAGCGGGAACCGCTCATCCTGGCGATGGCCGATGCGGCGACCGCTGGCGGTATCCAGCACGGTCACGCCAAGCCGGCCCGCGCAGGCCTTTTCCAGGGCGGCAAAGTCCGTGGCGGCGGCGATCGCGCCGGCCGCCGCCGACGTGCCAACGCCCCTGCCGGCAGCACGGGCGATCAGCGGCAGAGCCAGTGAAGACACCACTGCTGAAGTACTGAACTGAAGGAATCGTCGACGGGGCAACATGCAGGACCTCCGGAAAGTGAACCCGATTATCGAAAGCCCCCGCCGCGCCTGACCAGCGCGTTTTTTCAGCACGTGCCATCAATTTCATTCATGCCTAAGAAGGGCATTCAACGGAGATTCCACGAACCATCCGGATCCCGCTACGATCAGTCATCATTTCAGCTCACGGCTTTCCGATGCTGCATCCGACTCTGCCGCTCAACGCCCTGCGCGCCTTCGAAGCAGCGGCCCGCCACCAGAACTTCACCCGCGCCGCGCTTGAGCTGTGCGTCAGCCAGGCCGCGTTGAGCCATCAGATCCGGGGGCTGGAGGACCGGCTGGGGATCCGCCTGTTCCATCGCCTGCCTCGCGGCGTCGCCCTCACCGATGAAGGCGCCGCGCTGTTCCCGGTGCTCAACGAAGCGTTCGAGCGCATCTCGGCCAGCATCGCGCGCTACACGGGGGGAGCGGCCCGCGAAGTGCTGACGCTGGGCGTGGTGGGTACCTTCGCCACCGGCTGGCTGCTGCCACGCCTGGCCGCGTTCGAGGCCACGCATCCGGATATCGAGCTTCGCGTGCAGACGCACAACAACCGCATCGATCTTGCCGGCGAAGGCCTGGACCTGGCCATCCGCTTCGGTGAGGGCGACTGGCAGGGGCAGGCCTGCACGGCCATCCTGGACGCGCCGTTCGCACCGCTGTGCGCCCCCGCCCTGGCACGCCGGCTGAAACAGCCGCGTGATCTGGGCACGCTGCCGCTGCTGCGCTCCTATCGCAATGACGAATGGCCGCGCTGGCTGCAGGCGGCCGGGGTCAGCGGCGTGGAGGCGCGCGGGCCGGTATTCGATTCGTCGCTGACCCTGGCCATAGCCGCCGCCGGAGGGGCCGGCGTGGCCCTGCTGCCGCTGCGCATGTTCGAACAGGAACTGGCGGAAGGACGGCTGCTGCAGCCGTTCGCCACGACGCTGGAACTGGGCCGCTACTGGCTGACGAGGCTGCGCTCACGCGCCGAGCGTGAGCCTGCGCGGCGCTTCCGCGAGTGGTTGCAGGCGCAGGGCTGATGCATGCGACCGATAGCGCCGGGCCATGCCCGGCGAGCGCAGTGCATCGGGAACACCACCGGGCATGGCCCGGCGCCCTCCATCAGGACTCCAGCAGCTCCATCCAGGCAGCTTCAGCCTTTTCCAGCTGCGCAGCGGTCGTTTCGCGATCACGGCCCAGCACGGCCATGCGGGTGCTGTCGGCATAGTTGGCCGGGTCCGCCAGTTGACGGTCCAGTTCGGCCAGGCCGGCTTCCAGCTCGGCCACCTTGGCTTCCGCCGCGGCCAGCTTGTGCGGATTCACAGGCTTCTTCTGCACGACCTGCGCCACCGGTGCGGTCTTGACCACCACCGGCTCTTCCACCTGCTCCATGCGCGCCTTGGTGCCCTGCGCCTGCGGACGGGTGCGCAGCCACGCAGCGTAGGCGTCGAGATCTCCGTCGAACGGCTCGACCACGCCATCGGCCACGCGCCAGTAGGTATCGCAGACCAGGCCGATCAGGTGGCGATCATGGGAGACCATCACGATCGCGCCTTCGAAGGTTGCCAACGCTTCGGCCAGCGCCTCGCGCATTTCCAGGTCCAGGTGGTTGGTCGGTTCGTCCAGCAGCAGCACGTTCGGCTGCTGCCAGGCGATCAGCGCCAGCGCCAGGCGCGCACGCTCACCACCGGAGAAGCCATCGACCGGCTCGAATGCACGATCACCCGGGAAATTCCACTTGCCGAGAAAATCGCGGAACGACTGGTTCGGCGCATCCGGCGCGATCTCGCGGAAATGCTCCATCGGCGACTGGCCTTCGTGCAGCGACTCGACCGTGTGCTGTGCGAAGTAGCCGATCTTCAGGTCCGGATGGGCCATGCGCTCTCCGGCAATCGGTGCCAGCTCGCCCACCAGGGTCTTCACCAGGGTGGTCTTGCCGGCGCCGTTGGGGCCGAGCAGGCCGATGCGTTGTCCCGCTTCCAGACCAAAGCCGACGTTGTGCAGGATCACGGCGTCCTGGCCATAGCCCGCCTCGACATGATTCAGGCGGATCAGCGAGAACGGCAGTTTGGCGGGCGGTGCGAACTCGATACGGAACTCGCGCTCGGCACGCACGGCCTCGGTACCGGCCAGCTTGGCCAGACGCTTCATGCGGCTCTGCGCCTGCGCGGCCTTGCTGGCCTGCGCCTTGAAGCGGTCGATGAAGCTCTGCAGGTGGGCCCGCTCGGCCTGTTCCTTCTCGTGCGCGATCTGCTGCTGGCGCAGCTGCTCGGCACGTTGGCGCTCGAAATCGGTGTAGCCGCCCGGGTACAGCTTGGCGCCACCCCCATGCAGGTGCAGGGTGTGGGTGGCAACGTTGTCGAGGAACTCGCGGTCATGCGAGATCAGCAGCAGCGTGCCGGGATACTTCAACAGCCACTGTTCCAGCCAGTACACCGCATCCAGATCGAGGTGGTTGGTCGGCTCGTCGAGCAGCAGCAGGTCGCTGGGCATCATCAGCGCGCGGGCCAGGTTCAGGCGCACGCGCCAGCCACCGGAGAAGGAGGACACCGCGCGGTGGTGGGTCTCGGCCGGGAAGCCGAGGCCGTGCAGCAGCTTGCCGGCACGTGCTTCGGCGTCATAGGCGCCCATCTCGGCCATCCGGGTATGGGCATTGGCCACCGCCTCCCAGTCTTCACGGGCGGTCGCATCGGCCTCTTCGGCCAGCACGGCGGCCACTTCCGTATCGCCACCGAGCACGAAGCTCAACGCCGGATCCGGCAGCGACGGGGTTTCCTGGGCCACGCTGGCAATGCGGACCTTGCCGGGCAGGTCGACGTCGCCCTTGTCGGCCTCCAGTTCGCCCTTCACCGCCGCGAACAGGCTGGACTTGCCGGCACCGTTGCGGCCGACCACGCCCACACGGTAACCGGCATGCAGGGTCAGGTCGACGTTGGACAACAGCAGCCGCTCGCCGCGGCGCAAGGCGAAATTACGAAGCGAAATCATCGGGGGGTCCATATAACCGGATGGAATGTGCTGGTGAGCACTGTTCCTGCGACGTAATTCTAGCGTTAACGAATACTTGACGCGCCCCGGGATGCGCAGCGGCTGGCGTTTCCTCTCTCCCACGTCCTCACCGCACGTGTCCCGGGCCCCTCTCATGATGATGCCCATCGCGGCTAAATGGTTGCTGCTGCAACGTTTTTTCCGATGGCCGGCATTTGACAGGCACTGAATATCCCGTTAATTCCTATTTTGCGCACCGCAACAACCGTCGTCCGCTTCACCTCGTGATGTCGATACCGGTGCCGTCCCCGCCAACCGGAGTTCCGTCCCGATGACCCGCAAGACCAGCCTGATCGCCGCCGCCGTCGCTGTCGCACTCGGTGGCTCTCCGTTCCTCGCCGCCGCCCAGCAGAGCGGTACTGCCGCCAACACACTGGACACCGTGATCGTCACCGGTACCCGCGTGGCCGACCGCACGGTCGCCGAATCGCAGTCCCCGATCGACATCATCACCCCCGAGGTTCTGCAGTCCACCGGCACCAGCGAACTGGCCACCGCGCTGTCGCGTGCCCTGCCCTCGCTGAACTTCCCGCGCCCGGCCCTGACCGACGGCACCAGCGGCGTGCGACCGGCGCAGCTGCGTGGCCTGTCACCGGACCAGGTGCTGGTGCTGGTCAACGGCAAGCGCCGCCACACCTCCGCCATGATCAACGTCAACGGCAGCATCGGCCGCGGCTCGTCGGCGGTGGACATCAATGCGATTCCGATCGCCGCCATCGAGCGCGTTGAAGTGCTGCGCGACGGCGCTTCGGCGCAGTACGGCTCGGACGCCATCGCCGGCGTCATCAACATCGTGCTCAAGGGCAGCGGCAGCGGCGGCAGCCTGGCCGTCGACTACGGCCAGTATTCGGCCGGCGATGGCAACAAGTACCAGCTCTCCGGCGATACCGGCGTGGAGTTCGGCAGCGGCCGTGGCCGCCTGCACGTGGCCGGGCAGATCAGCCAGCAGGATGAAAGCAACCGCGCCGGTCCTTACCAGGGCAGCACACCGAACACCGGCAATTTCCCTGGCATCGGCGAGACGACCTTCGTGGTCGGCGATCCGCGCGTGGATGCGACCGCCGCCTCGGCCAACGCCAGCTTCGACTTCAGCGACCGCGTTACCGGCTACGCCAGCGCGTTGCTCAGCAACCGCGACATCACCTCGTTCGCGTTCTACCGCTCGCGCAACCACAGTGGGCAGGGCGCCCTGCTGGCCCAGATCTATCCCGACGGCTTCGTGCCGCAGATCAACCAGTACTCCAAGGACCGCTCGCTGGTGGCCGGCGTCAAGGGCAGCACCGACAGCGGCTGGACCTGGGACCTGAGCCTGAACCACGGCGAGAACACCCTGGATTTCCACACCCGCAACACCATCAACTACAGCCTGGGCACGGCCAGCCCGAGCTCGTTCTACGACGGCACGTTGAAGTACCAGCAGGACATCTTCAATGCCGACCTGACCAAGTCGCTGGACTGGGGCCTGGCCTATCCGGTGACGCTGTCCTTCGGTGGTGAGTACCGCAAGGAGAAGTGGGACCAGAACCCGGGCGAGCTGAATTCGTACACCGGCAGCGGCGCACAGGGCTTCGCCGGCTTCACCCCGACCAATGAAGTGCATACCGACCGCCACAACTATGCGGTCTACGCCGGCCTGGAAGCGGACCTGACCGAGAAGTTCTCCGCCGGCCTCACCGGGCGCTACGAAGACTATTCGGACTTCGGTGACCGCTTCTCCGGCAAGCTTTCGGCACGCTACGCGTTCACCGACAAGGTCGCGCTGCGGGCCACCGCGTCCAGTGGCTTCCGCGCGCCATCGCTGGGCCAGCAGGGCTACCAGGCGGTGACCAGCACCATCATCAACGGTGACTTCTTCGAACGCGGCACTTTCCCCACCACCAGCCCGGCCGCACAGGCGCTGGGCGCCTCGCCACTGAAGGCCGAGACCTCCACCAGCTACAGCCTGGGCCTGGTGCTGCAGCCGGTGGACCGCCTGTACGTGACCGTCGACGCATACCAGATCGACATTGACGATCGCATCGCGCTGTCCTCCAACATCACCACCACGCCGGCTGCAGCCGCGCTGCTGGGCGGGCTGGGCCTCCCGCAGGTGACGGCCTTCTCGTACTTCACCAATGCACTGGACACGCGCACGCGGGGCGTGGACTTCGTCTCCAGCTATACCGTGCCCTTCAGTGCCAGCAGCCTGGAGCTGACGGCGGCCTACAGCTACAACGAAACCGAAGTGAAGCGGGTGAACGGGTCTCCGTCGGTGTTCCCGACGCTGGGTATCTCGCAGTCGCTGATCGGCCGCGATGAGATCGGCCGCATCGAGGACAGCTATCCGCGCGACAAGGCGATCCTCAGCGGCACCTGGCGCTCGGATCATTGGGAGCTGGGCCTGGCGGCCACACGCTACGGCAAGTTCACCGTGCGCAATTCGGCCACCGCGCTGCGTGACCAGACCTACGGTGATGCCTGGGTAGTGGATGCCTCGGCCAGCTACAAGCCGAGCAGCAACTGGACCCTGACCGTCGGCGCGGACAATCTGCTGGACAAGTATCCGGACCGGACGGCGGACCTGCAGAACTCGACCTTCGGCATGCTGCCGTACAGCAACTACTCGCCGTTCGGCTTCAACGGCGCGTATGTGTACGGGCGTATCCGGTACACCTGGTAAGCGGCACCGGTAACGCCGGGCCACGCCCGGCGGCGCGGTGGAACCTGCATCCCTTCTGTTCCGGCAGAAGGGATCGGCCCTGTACTGCTCAAACCATCCGTTCCACCTGCCGGGTTTGCTGCATCTGGCCGCTTGGGTGAAAATCGGGACATCCCCCTCCCCGAACCCTGCGAGTGCCGATGCACCATGACACCGACCTGATCAACATCGTCGCCGTTGGCCTGGGGCTCGCCTTCATCTTCGGCGCGCTGGCCAACAAGCTGCGCTTGTCTCCCCTGGTCGGGTATCTGGTTGCTGGCATCTGCGTGGGGCCATTCACCCCGGGGTTCGTCGCCGACCAGGCGCTGGCCAACCAGCTGGCCGAACTGGGCGTGATGCTGCTGATGTTCGGCGTCGGCCTGCACTTCTCGCTGAAGGACCTGATGGCGGTCAAGGCCATCGCGATCCCGGGTGCCATCGGCCAGATCGCGGTGGCCACCCTGCTCGGCTGGGGCGTGGCGTGGTTGATGGGCTGGCCGACGCTGCATGGGGTGATCTTCGGCTTCTCGCTGGCCACCGCCAGTACCGTGGTCCTGCTGCGGGCGATGGAAGAGCGCCGCCTGCTGGAGACCATGCGCGGCAAGATCGCAGTGGGCTGGCTGATCGTGGAGGATCTGGCCTGCGTACTGGCACTGGTGATGATGCCGGTGCTCGCCGGCGTGTTCGGCCCCGATGCGGCCAAGGAAACCCACACCGTCGGCAGCGTGCTGGCCGATCTGGGCTGGACGTTCGTGCAGCTTGGCCTGTTCGTGGCCGTGATGCTGGTGGTCGGTCGGCGGGTCATTCCCTGGATCCTCGAACGCATCGCCGGCACCGGCTCGCGCGAGCTGTTCACCCTGTCAGTGCTGGCGATCGCACTGGGCGTGGCCTTCGGTTCGGCCATGCTGTTCGGCGTGTCCTTCGCGCTGGGCGCGTTCTTCGCCGGGATGCTGCTCAACGAATCGGAACTGAGCCACAAGGCGGCGCATGATTCGCTGCCGCTGCGCGATGCGTTCGCGGTGCTGTTCTTCGTTTCGGTGGGCATGCTGTTCGACCCCAACATCGTCGTGCAGCATCCGTGGCAGGTACTGGCCACGGTGCTGATCATCATGTTCGGCAAGTCCGCCGCCGCCTTCTTCATTGTGCGTGCGTTCGGCCACCCCAGCAGCACCGCGCTGACCATCTCGGCCAGCCTGGCGCAGATCGGTGAGTTCGCCTTCATCATCGCCGGCCTCGGTGTCTCGCTGCAGATCCTGCCGAAGGAAGGACAGTCGCTGGTGCTGGCCGGTGCACTGGTGTCGATCATGCTCAACCCGCTGGTGTTCGGCCTGCTCGACCGCTGGCAGGCGAAGCAGGAGCAGCTGCCGCAGGCGCCGGAGCCGGAAGAAGCCACCGGGCCCTCGCGCGACCTGCATGACCACGCCATCGTGATCGGCTACGGCCGGGTTGGCAGCGAGCTGGCGCAGGTGCTGCGCGACCGCGGCGTACCGGTGCTGGTGATCGATGACAACAAGGACCATGTCGAGCGTGCACATGCCAGTGGCCTCGCGGCGATCCGTGGCAGCGCCGCGGCCGACCGGGTGCTGGCCGAGGCCCACCCGGAGCGCGCCAAGATCGCCGTCCTGGCCATTCCGCAGCCATTGGAAGCCGGCGAAGCGCTGGCCAAACTGCGCGCGATCAATCCCGAGCTGACCCTGCTGGCACGGGCACACAGCGATGCTGAAGTGAAGCACCTGCTGGAACATGGCGCCGATGGCACGGTGATGGCCGAGCGCGAGCTGGCCTATTCGCTGGCGGAGATGATCATGTCCACCCCGCCCTACCGGAATCTCGGCCAGCACAGCATTCCGGTGGTGTGAGGCAGGGCGGATGGCGTAGCGCCGGGCCATGCCCGGCGGCTGCCATGAAAAATCCCCGGTCGACCCGCATCGACCGGGGATAGGTAACACCAGTGCCACGCCTTGGAGAGGCAGCTCCACCGTAGCGCATCGCGGCGGCGGTGGTGATCGCCACTGGCGATGACGACCAAGCGCCTGGCTATCAGGCGCCGGCCAGCGCCTGCTGCAGGTCGGCCTGCAGGTCGCCGATGTGCTCGATGCCGATCGACAGCCGCACCGTGTCTTCGCTGACCCCTGCGCGGGCCAGTTCATCGGCATCCAGCTGGCGATGGGTGGTGGATGCCGGATGGGTGGCCAGCGACTTGGCGTCACCCAGGTTGACCAGCCGCGTGAACAGCTTCAGTGCGTCCAGGAAGCGGGCACCGGCCTCACGTCCGCCAGGGAGACCGAAGGTCAGCACGCCCGAGCCCTGCCCACGCAGGTAACGCTGTGCGCCCGCATGCTCAGGGTCATCCGGCAGGCCGGCATAGCGCACCCACGCCACCTTGGGATGCTGCTTCAGATACTGCGCCACGGCCAGCGCGTTGGCGTTGATCCGTTCCATGCGCAGGGCCAGGGTCTCGATGCCCTGCAGGATGAGAAACGCATTGAACGGCGACAGTGCCGCGCCGGTATTGCGCAGCGGTACCACCCGCGCCCGGCCGATGTAGGCGGCCGGGCCGAGGGCGTCGGTGTAGACCACACCGTGATAGCTCGGGTCCGGCTGGTTGAGACGGGCGAAACGCTGTGGCTGCGCCGTCCAGTCGAAGCGGCCCGAATCGATGATCGCTCCCCCCAGACTGTTGCCATGGCCGCCGAGGTACTTGGTCAGCGAGTGCACCACGATATCCGCGCCATGCTCGAACGGGCGCAGCAGGAAGGGCGTGGCAACGGTGTTGTCGACGATCAATGGCACGCCGGCGGCATGGGCGACTTCGGCAATCGCGGCGATGTCGGTGACATTCCCGCGTGGATTGCCGATCGACTCCACGAACACCGCCTTGGTTCGGTTGTCGATGAGGGGAGCAAAGGCTGACGGATCGGCCGGATCGGCGAATCGCGCCTGGATGCCATACTGCGGCAGCGTATGCGCCAGCAGATTGAGGCTGCCGCCATACAGCGCACTGGCGGCGACGATGTTGTCGCCTGCTTCGGCGATGGTCTGGATCGCATAGGTGATCGCAGCCTGCCCGGATGCCAGCGCCAGCGCACCGATCCCGCCTTCCAGCGCGGCCAGACGTTGCTCCAGCACGTCTGTGGTGGGATTCATGATGCGGGTATAGATGTTGCCCTGCACCTTCAGATCGAACAGATCGGCGCCGTGCTGGGTGTCATCGAAGGCGTAGGCCACGGTCTGGTAGATGGGCACCGCCACTGCGCGCGTGGTCGGGTCGGGCCGGTAGCCGCCGTGCACGGCCAGGGTTTCCAGTTGCCACTGCGGATCACTCATCGCGTCAGGTTCCATCCGGGGAAACCTGCACGATAGGCGACCCCACCGCGCACGCTGAGAGCCGCTGGCGATGAGCCCGTAACCTGTGGTTATCAGGACCTGCCCGGCAGCCCGCAGGTTCCCGCCCCCATGGGCGGGAACCCGGCCGACATCAGGCCTTGGCGAACACCAGGTGACCGCCGTCGTTGCCGACCTCGATGGTGTCACCGTTGGCGAAGGCGCCCGACAGGATCTTCTGTGCCAGCGGATTCTCCAGCTGCGACTGGATCGCGCGCTTCAGCGGGCGTGCGCCGTATACCGGATCGAAGCCCACATTGCCCAGCAGGTCGAACGCGGCGTCGGACACCACCAGCTTCAGGCCGCGCTCGGCCAGCCGCTTCTCCAGCCCGCGCATCTGGATGCGCGCGATCTGCTTGATCTGCTGCTTGTCCAGCGGGTGAAACACCACGATATCGTCGAGGCGGTTGATGAACTCCGGACGGAAGTGCGCCTGCACCACCCCCATCACCGCGGCCTTCATCTGCATGTAGGCCTCCGGGCTGTCGTCACCGCTCATGTCCTGGATCTGGTGCGAGCCCAGGTTCGAGGTCATCACGATGACGGTATTGCGGAAGTCCACCGTGCGGCCCTGGCCATCGGTCAGGCGGCCATCGTCCAGCACCTGCAGCAGGATGTTGAACACGTCCGGATGCGCCTTCTCGACCTCGTCGAGCAGGATCAGCGAGTACGGACGGCGACGCACGGCTTCGGTCAGGTAGCCCCCTTCCTCATAGCCGACGTAGCCCGGAGGTGCACCGATCAGGCGGGCGACGCTGTGCTTCTCCATGAACTCGCTCATGTCGATGCGGACCATCGCGTCGGCGCTGTCGAACAGGAATTCGGCCAGGGACTTGCACAGTTCAGTCTTGCCGACGCCGGTCGGGCCCAGGAACAGGAACGAGCCGGCAGGCCGGTTCGGGTCGGACAGGCCCGCGCGTGAGCGACGCACCGCGTCAGACACCACCTTGATCGCCTCTTCCTGGCCGACCACGCGGTTGTGCAGCACCTCTTCCATCCGCAACAGCTTGTCGCGCTCGCCTTCGAGCATCTTGTTCACCGGGATGCCGGTCCAGCGCGACACGACCTCGGCGATCTCCTCGTCGGTCACCCGGTCCTGCACCAGCTTGAAGTCCTTGTGCTCGGCTTCCTGGGCAGCCGCCAGCTGCTTTTCCAGCTGGGGCAGCAGCCCATACTGGATCTCGCTCATCCTGGCGAAATCCTGCCGGCGCTGCGCGGCTTCCAGCTCCAGCTTGGCCTGCTCCACCTGCTCCTTGATCTTCGTTGCGCCCTGCAGCGCGGCCTTCTCCGACTTCCAGATTTCATTGAGGTCGGAGAATTCGCGCTCCAGCACCTCGATGTCATTTTCCAGATCGGCAAGGCGCTGCCGCGAGGCATCGTCCTTCTCCTTCTTCAGCATTTCGCGCTGGATCTTCAGCTGGATCACGCGCCGCTCCAGCCGATCCAGTTCCTCGGGCTTGGAGTCGATCTCCATGCGCAGGCGCGAGGCGGCCTCGTCCATCAGATCGATGGCCTTGTCCGGCAGCTGGCGGTCGGTGATGTAGCGGTTGGACAGCGTGGCCGCAGCAACGATAGCCGGGTCGGTGATTTCAACGCCGTGGTGCAGGGCGTACTTCTCCTTCAGCCCACGCAGGATGGCAATGGTGTCCTCCACCGAAGGCTCGCCCACGAATACCTTCTGGAAGCGGCGTTCCAGTGCGGCATCCTTCTCGATGTACTTGCGGTACTCGTCCAGCGTGGTGGCACCAATGCAGTGCAGCTCGCCGCGCGCCAGCGCCGGCTTCAGCATGTTGCCGGCGTCCATCGCACCGTCGGCCTTGCCGGCCCCGACCATGGTGTGCAGCTCATCGATGAACAGGATGATCTGCCCTTCGTTCTTGGCCAGGTCGTTCAATACGCCCTTCAGTCGCTCCTCGAATTCACCGCGGAACTTGGCGCCGGCGATCAACGCGCCCATGTCCAGTGACAGCACGCGCTTGCCGCGCAGGCCCTCGGGCACTTCGTCGTTGATGATGCGCTGGGCCAGCCCTTCCACGATCGCGGTCTTGCCCACGCCGGGTTCGCCGATCAGCACGGGGTTGTTCTTGGTCCGGCGCTGCAGTACCTGGATGGTGCGGCGGATTTCCTCGTCACGGCCGATCACCGGGTCCAGCTTGCCGCTCTCGGCGCGCGCGGTCAGGTCGATGGTGTACTTCTCCAGCGCCTGGCGCTGCTCTTCGGCGTTCTCCGACTGCACGTTCTCGCCGCCGCGCAGCTTGTCGATCGCCGACTGCAGGCGCGCCTTGTCGGCACCGGCGGCGCGCAGCGCCATGCCAAGCGTGCCGCCATCCTCCAGCGCCGCCAGCACGAACCACTCACTGGCGATGAAGGCATCGCCGTGCTGCTGGGCCAGCTTGTCGGTGTGGTTGAGCAGGCGGTTGAGATCATTGCCGATCGACAGGTTGCCGGCCTGCCCGGACACCTTCGGCAGCGCGTCCAGCGCCTCGTCCAGGCGCTCGCGCAGCACCGGTACATTGACACCGGCCTGCGCCAGCAGCGGGCGCGTGCTGCCGCCCTGCTGGTCCAGCAGTGCGCTGAACACGTGGACCGGTTCGATGATGCTGTTGTCGCGGCCCACGGCCAACGACTGCGCGTCCGCCAGCGCCTGCTGGAAACGCGAAGTGAGCTTGTCCATCCGCATTGCGAATCCTCATCGGTCGTCAGTGCCGGCCCGTGCCGGCGATGCTGGAAAGATGCGGTTGCACCACCCGGTTTCAAGGGCGGCTGCGACTGCACCCCGGGGCCAGTCAGCCTGGGGCCAGCATGCCGGAACGGGTGTGGTCGGCGCGTTGATCCGGATCAGTACGCATGGCGGGCCGCGCCCGCGATCGCTCAGCGCGCGATCGCGCCGCGGATCGCCCGGAGCTGCTGCTTGACCGCCCGCGATTGCGCCACACCCATGCGCAGCAGGGCCTTCTGGCCAATCGAGCGCGCCTGCAGATCCGGATCCACGAAGCGGTAGCGGCCCCGTTCATCGCGTTGAACGAGGGGCGCCTGCTGCGGCTCCGGGGTCTCCAGCAGATGGTCGATCACCGCCACCAGGCGATCATTGAAGTAGCCCTCTGGCCGCCCAAGATCGACATAGGCCTGCTGGATCAACGGGTAGAAGCGCTTGTACGCCGTAGCCGTTGCCGCCGCGTCCAGCGCGGTGAATGCCTGCACATAGGGCGCATAGCGCGCGGCGTTGCTGGCGGCGATGCGTTCCCCGCCCTCGCCCGGCTCGACCTGCAGGCTCCCCGGCAGAGGCCGCGCGGCCAATGCGGTCGGCGGAACACTGGGCTTGTCCAGATTGTCGACCTGGGTCACCAGGCGTTGGATCAGGTGATCGCGCAGCAGCAGGGTGAGCGGCCCCTCCCCCTGGAACAGCTGGCTCAATGCGCTCCAGGCCGCGATATCGCTGTCGGCCAGTTTCGGCAGCGCGGGATCGGCCGCGGCTTCGGTGTCCAGCGGATGCTGGATGGCGGGCGGCGCCGGTGCGGTTTCTGCGGCCGCCTTCGGTTGTGGCGGTGCGCCAGCACTGGCGGGGGGCGACTGCACCGGCACCGGGACACCGTCCGCCAGGCTCTTGAGCTGATCGCGGAACAGCCAACCGCCCGCGCCACCGATCACCACCACACCCAGCACCCAGGGCCATACCGCCTTTCCACTCTGCATGATGCAGTCCCTCGTTTTCCATCTGCATGGACAAGGTGTGACCCTCTCGATTCCCGAGGGTTCCCCGCGTGTTCCGCTGCCGTTGGGGTTGGCGCCGCACGCAGGGCACGCTCACGCCTGCTTTGCGCGCGCTGCGCGAGGCTGTGCACCTTGTCGTGGGGAGACCGTGCCATGCACTACGCGTTGTACTACTGGACCGGCATCCAGGGACGTGGCGAATTCGTACGATTGGCCTTGGAAGACGCTGGCGCCGACTACATCGACATGGCGCGGATACATGGCGACGCCGTGATGCAGCCCTTTCTCGATGGCCACCGTGAGGGCGCGCAACCGTTCGCCCCCCCGTTCCTCAAGGCGGGGCGTCAGGTCATCGCGCAGGTCGCAGCGATCCTGGATTTTCTCGGCCCGACCCTGGATCTGGTGCCGCAGGCCGCGGCGCGGCGCATGCAGGCGCTGCAGTTGCAGCTGACCATTGCCGACCTGGTGGCTGAAGTACACGACACCCACCATCCGATTACCGCGTCGAAGTACTACGAGGAACAGAAGACCGAAGCCAACGCACGTGCGGCGTCATTGCGCAGCGAGCGGCTGCCGAAGTTCCTCGGCTATTTCGAGCAGGTGCTGGCGGCCAACGGTGGCCGCCATGCACTGCGCGAGCACTCCTACGTGGATCTGTCGCTGTTCCAGCTGATGAGCGGGCTGGACTACATGTTCCCGCGCCGGATGCAGGCACTCACGCCGCGCCTGCCCCTGCTGCGGGCACTGCAGGAGCGGGTGGCGAAGCGACCGAACATCGCTGCCTATCTCGCGTCGGAGCGGCGATTGGCGTTCAACACCAACGGCATCTTCCGCCACTACCCCGAGCTGGACGGAGAGCGGTAGCGTCGGGCCATGCCCGGCGTCACCGGTCAATGATCGGCGCGATCACCCAGCGGCTTCACCGCCTGCTTCTGCAGCGACAACAGCCCCAGCAGCAGTGCCAGCGCCACGTAGGCCCCTGCAAACTGCCAGCTGATGGTACGCGCCAGGCCTTCAAGGTCCCACGGCAGGTAGATGCCGCCGCGCGGATCCACCGAGTGGATCAGGCCGAACAGGGTCAGCACAGCCGCCACCAGCAGGAAGCCGCAGGCACGGCGCAGACGGCCGTCAACCATCGCGGCCACGGCGGAAATCCACAGCATCGAGGTGATGATGAAGCCGTTGCCCAGAGTGAAGATCACGGCCAGTTCCGGCAGGCCGTGTCCATCGAGCTTGGTCAGCAGCTGCGGCAGCTGGTCCGGTGCGATCCAGCCCGGCGCTTTGATCGCCAGCAGGTAGGCCACCGAAGGCAGGAAGCCGAACACCATCGCTCCGGCGTGCTGTCGCGGTGTGGCCTGGAAGGCCTGGGTGGTGATGTCGATGGCAACGTACACGATGATCGGCGCCAGCACCGCCAGCGGCAGCCACTGCACCAGCCCGGAAATGATGCCCAGCATGCCGCCGATGCCGACGAACAGGCCCGTCAGCAGCGTGTACCCGCTGCGTGCGCCCATGTGCTTGTATGCAGGCTGGCCGATGTAGGGGGTGGTCTGCGCGACACCGCCGCAGACACCGGCCACCAGCGTGGCCACCGCTTCCACCAGCAGGATATCGCGGGTGCGGTAATCATCCCCGGCCGCGCGCGCGCTCTCGGACACGTTGATGCCACCGACCACCATCAGCAGGCCGAACGGCAACAGCAGCGGCAGGTAGGTCATTGCCGTGGGCAGGCCGTCCAGGAAGCCCAGCGTCGGCAGCGGCAGCACCACCTGCGGCGGCGTCCACGCCGGCACGTGGAAGCCGGGGGCCCCCAGTCCCACCAGACCGAGGCCGTAGTACAGGACGGTGCCGAACACGAATGCCAGCAGCACACCCGGGCCACGCACCGGCAGCCGGCCCTTGGCGATCAGCACATACAGCAGCAGGCCCAACGTGGTGAAGCCGACCAGTGGCGAACGCAGGGTTTCCAGCAACGGCAGCAGGCCCATCAGTACCAGCGCGATGCCGGCGATGGAGCCGAGCAACGCTGCACGCGGCAGCGCGCGGGTGACGGCTTCGCCGAAGAAGGAGAGCACCAGCTTGAGCGCGCCCATGATGACCAGCGCCGCCATGCCCAGCTGCCAGGTCGCAATGCCGGCGGCATGCGGGTCCATGCCCTGCTGCTTGAACGCGACGAACGCCGGACCGAGCACCAGCAACGCCATGCCGATGCTGGTAGGCGCATCCAGCCCCAGCGGCATCGCCGTGACGTCATCACGCCCTGTGCGTGCCGCCAACCGGCGCGCCATCAACGTGTACAGCAGATTGCCGATCAGCACGCCGAAGGCGGTACCGGGAAACATGCGGCCGAACACCACGTCGGCGGGAAACTGGAAGATGCCGACCAACGCCATGGCGATGAAGCCGAGGATGGAGAGGTTGTCGACGACCAGGCCGAAGAAGCCATTGAAGGCACCGGCGACGAACCAGCGACGCGGTGCGGCGGAAGCGGGAGCGGACATGGACGGGGCGATGGGGGGGGGGAGCGCCGATGGTAGGCCCAGCGGGGCCGGCGCGCCAATTCCACGGTGGAATG
>NZ_JASGBV010000086.1:0-22441 GCF_030053245.1 Stenotrophomonas sp. RS-48 | reverse complement strand
CCGCGATGCCGCCCGCGCCTCCTGCCCGGGTGGCCGCTGCACCGGCTGCGCCGCGGCGCAACGAGGTCGGTGATGCCACGCGCCAGCTGTTCCAGCTGCAGGCGTCCGGGCAACAGGCCGGCCCGCGGCTGCCGATCCTCGGTGATCAGGCCACCGCCAGCTACGCGCGCTACCTGAAGAGTTTCGAGCAGGACATCCCCGCCTTCTTCGACACGGATGTCGGCAGTTCCAAGAGCACCTCCAACTCCGGACGCTGAGGCATGCCATGAACCGCTCTCGCCAGCCCCGTTTCCACCGCCCGCGCGGCGGCATGTCCGTCACCATGATGCTGGTGATGCTGGCACTGGTGGCCATGCTGGGTCTGATCGAGGTCGGCTTCCTGTTCTGGGCCAAGCGCGATGCGCAGAAGGTCGTGGACCTGGCGGCGCTGGCAGGTGCACAGCGACTTGAGCTGTGTACATCGAACAACGGCGACAACAGCGCCGCGCGGCAGAGCGCACTCACGCAGAACCAGTTCCCGGGCACGGTGCAGGTCCGCTGCGGCAACTGGAGCGCCGCACGCGGAGGCAACCGCTTCAGCGAGACGGTCGACGCCAGCAATCCACGCAATGCGGTGCGGGTGGTTGCGACCCGCAGCGTGCTGCCGTTCTTCGGCCAGAACGAGAGCCTGCCGACCATCACCGTGCAGGCCGTGGCGCGCCGCTCGGAACCGACGGCGGTGTTCGCGGTGGGTTCGCAGCTGCTGCGCACGAACGGCAACTCGCCCTTGATGGGCACCCTGCGCCTGGTGGGGCTGGACGTCACCAACGCCACGGTGCTGTCGTACGACGGACTGGCACAGGCCAACATCACACCGTCAGGCCTGCTCAATGCGCTCGGCATTCCGGTCACCGCCAATCTCAGCGTGGCCGACTTCAATCGCCTGCTGTCGTTGAACCAGGTTTCACTGGCACGGCTGGTGGACGCCACCGCCACGGTGGTCGGCCGCAGCACCACCGCGGGCGTGCAGCTGCGTGCGCTGTCCGACCTGGTGGCCACCCGCCTTGACATCAATCGGGTCAATATCGCGCTGGGCAGCCAGAACGGCGGCGGCGGACTGTTCGCCGAGGTGATCTCTCCCGACGGCACGGTGGGCAGTGCGCTGCAGTCGCAGATCAACGTGCTTGACCTGGTCAATGCAGCCATCTCCATCGCCAATGATGGCAATGGCGTAGCGGTGCCGAACCTCAACCTGCTCGGCATGGATATCAAGGCAGGTGTTGTCGAACCGCCGTCGATCGCCATCGGCGGTGTCGGTTCGCGGGCCTACAACGCACAGGTCCGGCTGATGGTCGACGTCGACAGCGACCGCCTGTTCGGGGTGGGGCCACTGCTCAACCTGCTGGGCACGCGCCTGCACCTGCCATTGCATGTGGACGTGGCCAACGCGATGGGAACACTGACCAGCATCCAGTGCAGCGCGGCACCGCCCACCGCCACCATCCAGGTGGACTCCTCGGTACTGCGCGCGTGCGTCGGCAAGGTCAATGCCGCCGACCGTTTCTCCAAGAGCAATGTCTGCGACGCCACCTTGCAGAACGAACAACTGCTGACACTGCTGGGACGGCCGCTGATCAACGACAAGATCACCCTGCCGGCGCTGACCGGCACGCAGAGCCTGACCCTGGCCGCCGGCCAGACCGGCACCACCCGGATCAATCCCCTGGCCGTCGGTGACGCGGTCTCGCACCTGGTCAACGAGCTGCTGCGTGTCCTGTCGGGCATGCTGAGCTCGCCGGCACAGGGCATGAATGCCAACGACACGGCCAAGGCACTGGCCGACCGCTACCTGCAGGCAGCGTTCCCCTCGGGCGGCCGCTACAACGTCGACCAGCTCATTCCCCTGCTGCGCGACGGCGACGCGTCGCGCAACCTGGCACCGCTGGGCAACTGGACGGTCAAGAAGGGCGTGCCCAAACCCTGCCTGATCGGGCTGGGCACCTGCTGGGAAGATGGCTCGGTGTGGGCAGGCTACCGCGCCACCGTGACGGGACAGGGCCTGGGTCTGCTCGACGGGCTGCTCGGCTCACTGGTCGGCGGGCTGCTCATCAACCGCTGCGACAGCCTGCTGGGCAACCTGATCGACTACAACGGCTGCGTCCGCACCAATCTGGCCTCGTACATCCAGACCGCCCCGGACGGCTTCCTCGACGCGGCGGCCGGCGGCGGTGTCACCGCGCCCGGCAACAACGTGTCCTGCAGCGGTGTGCTGTGCACCGTGCTGAGCCCGGTGCTGGCCGCGCTCAAGCCGGTGCTCAACACCGTCGGCTCCCTGCTGAGCACGACCCTGGCCAGCCTGCTGGGGCTGGAGCTGGGCCGCACCGATGTCAACGTCCAGTCCATCCAGTGCAATGGCGCACAGCTTGTGTTCTGAGCCGGGCCGGCGCCCTTGGCGCCGCCGCCGCGCATGCTAGACTCCCGGGCGGGGAACACTTCCATCTCAACCCACACTCATCCGTGGATGGTCCAGACATGCGAGAAACTTCAGGGGGCACCGTCTTCGCCCGCCACGCGCGCGGCGCGGCACTGCTGGCCGTGGCCATGCTGCTGGCGGCACCGTCCGCACTGGCGGCGCGCAGCAGCCGCGAAGCCGCAGCCGAACCGGTACGCAGCAGCGCACCCGTGGTACGCAACACGGTGGACGAGCTCAAGCAGTTGATGGACGCACGCCAGCTGACCGAACTGCGTACCACGTACAACGGCAACTACGGCGCCAGCCTGCTTTTCAATGCCAGTACCCTGACCTACTACGTCGCCCTGTTCCAGGAAAAGAACTTCTGGCGCGTCATCAAGACCGATGCCGTCGACAACGCCGAGCGGGTCTATCGCACGTTCGTGCAGCAGACCGAACAGCTCGCGCAGGTCTACATCGATACCACCCGCCTGGAAGCCGGCAAGCGCTATACCGAGCGTCTGGTGGCCTACAACGAAGAGCGCCTGCGTACCCTGCAGCAGGAAATGGAGCAGCAGCAGGCGCAGTCGGCCCAGGTCAGCGCGTCACTGCAGCAGGCCCAGCAGCAGGCCGTCAGCCTGAGCACCGATGTGCAGAGCACCAACAGCCAGCTGGACGCCCTGCAGCGCCGCATCCAGATCCTGCAGGCCGAACAGGGCAACCCCGAATTGAGCCTGCCGAAGCCGGACAGCACACCCGCGCCGGCAGCGGCCAGCGACGTTCGCTGAATCCCCCGACAGAACCCGACAGCGGCGCCGAACGGCGCCGTTGTCGTTTTTGGCCTGATTGCGACCCGTTTCAGCGGCAGGCCTCGAACACGGCATCGTCCCACTGCCTGCGCTGGACGAAATCCGCCCGGCGCGTTCTGGCCAGCGCCTCCGTGCGCATCCTGCGCGCCCGTGCACAGGCCGCAGCATCCGCACTGATCGGAATCAACGCCCCCTGTGCACGGCCCGATCGCCGCGTCGGCCTGCGTCCACCGTTACCCGTGGGGGTTGCCTCGGCGGTGAGCGGCGCACTGCCGCGCGGCAGCGACTGCTCGGCGGGCACTTCCCAACGCCACTCCGCCTGCCCCTGGCAAGGCGTCTGCTGGTACAGCGCACGCCCGCCGTCCGTGCACTTGTAGACCTGGGTCTGCGCCGCTGCGGATGTCGCCAGCAGCATGGCCAGCAGCCCCCATTCCGGCAGAGTCCTCATCTTCACCCCCTCCCACGACCAGCACTCATGGTCGGTACGGCGAGCGCCGCGCGCCAGAGCGATCCGCGTCACATCCGTGCTCATCCAGCACAGCCGTGCAAGCCACTGCATCGCCTCTGCGCTGTACTGCCACAGGCGACGGCCACCTTCGCCGCCGCCGTCCTTCCCTTCCGCCAAGGAAACCGCAATGAGCAACTACATCACCGTCAACGACGGCGCCCGCATCTTCTACAAGGACTGGGGCACCGGGCAACCGGTCGTGTTCGCGCACGGCTGGCCACTGTCCTCAGACGCCTGGGACCCGCAGATGCTGTTCATGGGCCAGAACGGCTTCCGCGTGATCGCCCACGACCGGCGCAGCCACGGTCGTTCCAGCCAAACCTGGGACGGCAACGACATGGACACCTACGCCGACGACCTGGCCGCGGTGATCGACGCATTGGACCTGAAGGACGCCATCCTGGTCGGCCACTCCACCGGTGGTGGCGAGGTGGCCCACTACATCGGCCGCCATGGCAGCGCGCGCGTGGCGAAGGTGGTGCTGGTCGGTGCGGTACCGCCACTGATGCTGAAGACCGCGGGCAACCCGGCCGGAACGCCACTGGAGGTCTTCGACGGCATCCGCAAGGGCACCGGCGGTGATCGTTCGCAGTTCTTCCAGGACCTGGCCACGCCCTTCTTCGGCGCCAACCGTGACGGCAACACGGTCACCCAGGGCATGCGCGATTCGTTCTGGCTGCAGGGCATGCTGGGCGGTGTGAAGGGCCAGTACGACTGCATCCATGAATTCTCGGAAGTCGACTACACCGCAGATCTGCAGAAGATCGACGTGCCGGCATGGGTCGTGCACGGTGACGACGACCAGATCGTCCCCTTCGATGCGTCGGCCAAGCTGTCCTCGCAGATCATCAAGGACGCCGAACTGACGGTCTACCCCGGCGCGCCGCACGGCCTGACCGTCACCCATGCCGATCGCTTCAACGCCGACCTGCTGGCGTTCGCCCGCAAATGATGTCCCGCGGCGGCGCCCCACTGCGCCGCCGCTCCTGCGGGGTAGCGACGGGTATTGCCCGGCGAACGTATCCAGAATCCGCCGGGCATGGCCCGGCGCTACCTGTCAGATATCGCTGTGATGGTGCGGTACCGCCGTGGGCAACGGGTCATGCCCGCCGACGAAATGACGTACCACCGGCGCGCGTTCACCACGGTGCAGGGCACGCAGCACTTCCTGGATCGCCTTGTCGTCGGCCGTGATGCGTTCGTGCTGGCGCAGGTGCTCCAGCCAGGACGGGGTCACGAAATACTCCAGATGGATGCCCGGGCTCGCCACATCTTCGACCACGCCCCACACCACCGCACCGTCGCGGCGCCGGACCGTGCCCAGCGCGCGCATCTGCGCCTGGAACGATGCACGGTCGGCGGCATCGATGCGGTATTCGATCGTCACCAGCACCGGCCCGCGATCGTTGGAGACCGGCACCGACAGTTCCGGCGCCGGCCAATGACCCGCAGGGCGCAGGTTGAGATCTTCGGTGCCAGCGATTCGCACCCTCCACACCAGCAGCCCGCCGATGACCGCGCCTGCTGCCGCAACCAGCAGCGCCAGTTCCGGCGATGTTCGCTGCGCCAGCGCGCCCCAGCATAGGCCGCCGGCGGCCATGCCTGCCGAGAACACCATGATGTACAGCGCCAGCGCTCGTGCCCTCACCCACGCCGGAACCGCCGTCTGTGCGGCGATCTGCAACGAGGACAGCACCGTGATCCAGGCAGAACCGTTCACCAGCATCACCACCGGCAGCAAGTACCAGCTGCGGGTCAGCGCCAGCCCAACCAGGCTCAGTGCCAGCGCCAGCGTCGCCAGCAACACCAGCAGATCGCGGTCCAGCTGTGCGCGCAATCTAGGCAGCAGCAGCGCCCCGGCAACCGCGCCGATGCCGATGCAGCCCAGCAGCATGCCGTACTGCCCTGCACCGCCATGCATCTGCCCTCGCACCACCACCGGCAACAATGCGTTCATCGCCGCAGCGAAGAAGAAAAAGCCGACCGATTTGATCAGCACCGCCTGCAGACGCCCGGCGCGGCTGGCATAGCGCAGTCCGGCCTTCAGTCCGGCACCGAAGCCTTCCGGCGGCAGGCTCGATGCCTTCGGGTCACGCTTCCAGCCCCAGACCACGAACAGCATCGCACCGAAGGTGATGGCATTGAAGCCAAAGGCCCACACGGCTCCCAGCTGGGCGACGATCAGGCCACCGACAGCAGGCCCGATCGAACGGGCGATGTTGATGCCGATCGAATTCAGCGCCACTGCCGACGGCAGCATCGGCTGCGGAACCAGCTCGGAGACGATCGCTGCCTGCGCCGGCATCGCCATCGCCGCGCCACATCCCATGCAGAACGTGAGCAGCACCAGCAGCTGCGGCGTCAGCATGCCGAGCGAGGTCAGCACCGCCATCAAGGCCGCCACTGCCAGCATCCATCCCTGGGTGGCCAGCAGGTACGTGCGGCGATCGACGATGTCGGCCAGGGTTCCTGCGGCCAGTGCCAGCAGCACGATCGGTACGGTTGTGGCTGACTGCACCAGGGCCACCATCAACGGTGATCCTGTGCGTTCGGCCATCACCCAGGCCGCGGCCACGTCATTGACCCACGTACCGATGTTGCTGGCCAGGATCGCCAGCCAGATCGAGCGGAACATGCGGATCTTCAGCGGGGACCAGGCACCTGCGGCCGGTGCGGGAGGTTGCGATGTGCGTGCATTCACCATTGCCATGCTCCAACGATCGAGGCGAACAACGTGTCCTGGCCACCGGCCTGCGTCAGCGCAGGACCGGCATCGACCCAGGCCAGCTGCAGCTGCCACTGCCAGTGTGCACTGGCCTGCCAGCGGGTTTCGGATTTGTACTGGCGGCCGATCCTGCGCGCGCCGCCTGCGCTGCCGGGCAACGCCACCAGCGGTGCGGGCGTGGTGTACACCGCATCGGCGCGGCGGTGCTTCCAGGCCATCTGCATGCCCAGTTCAGTGGTGACGGATTCGTGCAACCGCAGTGTGAGGGTTGGCTGCACGTCCATCAGGTTCGCCGGCGCCAGCAGGCTGGCTTCGCTGAAGTAGGCCGATTTCGGGAACAGGGCATTGAAGGTGCCCAGCCGGGCGTCGTTCGGGCGGCCATCACCACTGGCGATGTCGGCCTTCAGTCCCAGCCGTGGCTGCAAGGGCAGTTGCGGCCAACGCCAACCGGTATCGGTGGCCAGCGTCCACGCGCGGATATCAAGCTGCTCGCTGGTGGTCCGCAGCTCACCGCCCTGCACGACCAGCTCGCTGTTCCAGTCCAACGATCCGGCCTGGCCGAACCAGCGCGCCCCGAGAGTCTGCCGGCGCTCGATGCCGGCGCCTGCCGCGAAGCGGGCGTCCTCCCGGCGATAGTCCAGCAGATAGAGGTCCCACTGGCCCGGACCCTGGCCTGGCGCCGTGGTTGCATAGGCACCCCACAGATGCGCACCGCGTTCGCCACGGTCATCGAACGCACCCGGCCGGTTCTCCACCGGACGCAGTGCCATCAGTTCCAGCACGCCCAGTCCGCCCTGCCATCCGACCCTGGCACCATCGAAGGCCAGGCGGATATTCGGCCCGTCGCGCACCGACAGCAGGCGCGAGCTGCCATGGCCCGCCTCCTGCCGCCCGAGCTGCACATGCAGGCCGCCGCGCTGCCAGCGCCAGTACGCCTGCTGCACGTCCAGCGCACCCCGATCGGTCCTGCCAGGTCCACCGGCCCTCCCACGCTCGCCGTGCACGCCCAGCTGCAGCATCGCCTTCCAGTCGCGTTCACCGTAGGTGGCCGACGCCAATGCGCGAAGCAGGCCGTAGCCATCCTCGCCGCCGCCGATACCGAAGCGAGTCGGGTCGTAGTACATGCCGCGCAGACGCATCGAGGCATCCCACTGCAACGTGCCATCAGCGGCATCGCTGCAGTAGCCCCCCTCGCAGGCGAGCGCAAGGGACGGCGCGGCCAGCAGGGCGAGGCTCAGAATGCGAAGCACGAGCATCCCATCGCACCCCAGAATGCGGTCAGATCATTGCTGGGTGCTGCGTGGCGCGCGGCATGGTCGTGTACACCGTGGGTCCTGCAGGCCGCACCATGGTGATGGTGATGCGCCATCGCCAGGCCGGTGGCCGCGCCGCCCACGTGATACCCCCCGAACCGGTTGACCGGCGACCAGTCCGGCATCGCCGGCGGCAGCTGCGGCGCCAGTCCGGCATAGTCTTCGCCGGCATGCACGATGCGGCCACCGACCACGGTAAGCACGCTGGTGATGTCGGCGATGCGGGCATCTTCGACGCGGAAGAAATCGGCCGAGAGCAGGATGAAATCGGCCAACTGGCCTTCCCTCAAGGTGCCCTTCACCGCTTCATCGCCGGAGAACCATGCGCTGCCCTGCGTCCACAGGCGCAAGGCCTGCTCGCGCTCCAGCAGGTTCTCCTCCCCATACAGCGCCAGGCCGCCGACGGTGCGCCCGGTGACCAGCCACGACAGCGCGACCCAGGGGTTGTAGCTGGCCACGCGGGTGGCGTCGGTGCCCGCGCCGACCGGCACGCCTTCGGCCAGCATGCGCTTCACCGGCGGCGTGTGCCGTGCCGCCTGCACGCCATAGCGTTCGACGAACGCTTCGCCCTGGTAGGCCATGCGGTGCTGTACCGCAATGCCTCCACCCAGTGCCCGGATCCGCTCGATGTTGCGCGGGGTGATGGTCTCGGCGTGATCGATGAACCAGTGCAGTCCATCGAACGGTACTTCGCGGTTGACCTGCTCATAGACATCGAGGATGCGGCCGATGCTCTCGTCATAGGTCGCGTGGATGCGGAACGGCCAGCGCTTCTGCACCAGCAGCTTCACCACATCATGCAGCTCCGGCTCCAGTTCCGGCGGCAGCTCGGGGCGTGGTTCGCTGAACAGCTCGAAGTCCGCTGCCGAGAACACCAGCATCTCGCCGGCGCCGTTGTGGCGCAGCAGATCATCGCCCTGACGGGGCTGCAGGATCTCACTCCAGCCACGGAAGTCATCCACTTCCTTGCCTTTGTTCTGCGTGAACAGGTTGTAGGCGATACGCACGGTCAGCTGGTCGTCGCGGTGCAGCTGCTCGATGACCTGGTAGTCCTCGGGATAGTTCTGGAAGCCTCCCCCGGCATCGATCACCGAGGTGATGCCGAGCCGGTTCAACTCGCGCATGAAGTGACGGGTGGAGTTGGCCTGGTATTCGACCGGCAGGCGTGGCCCCTTGGCCAGCGTCGCATACAGAATCAACGCATTGGGCTTGGCCAGCAGCAGGCCGGTGGGGTTGCCCAGCGAATCGCGCACGATCTGGCCACCGGGCGGGTCCGGCGTTTCGCGGGTGTAGCCGCATGCACGCAGCGCCGCCCCGTTGAGCAGCGCGCGGTCATACAGGTGCAGCAGGAACACCGGCGTATCCGGTGCGATCTGGTTGAGCTCCTGCAGGGTCGGCAGGCGCTTCTCGTGGAACTGGGCGGCGGTGAAGCCCCCCACCACGCGCACCCATTGCGGCGCCGGGGTGCGATCGACCTGTGCCTTGAGCATGGCCATTGCATCGGCCAGCGAACGCAGCCCGTCCCAGCGCAGCTCCAGGTTGTAGTTCAGGCCACCACGGATGAGGTGGGTGTGACTGTCGTTGAGGCCGGGCACCAGTCGCCTGCCCTGCGCGTCGATGAGCGTGGCTTCGGCTCCCCAACCACGCATGATCTCTTCATCGCTGCCTACGGCGATGATGCGCCCTTCCTGTACGGCCAGCGCCTGTGCATGCGGACGGTGTGGATCGAGCGTGGTGATGCGGGCGTTGCGGATGACCAGTGTGTGCATGCGGCGCTCCTTGGGGGCGGAATCGAGGGCGGCGCCGGCCTGTCCGGCAAGGCCCAGCGCCACGGCAGCGCCGGTGCCCAGTACGACGCTGCGGCGGCCGGGATCGAGTGGCTCATGGTTCATGCGATGTCTCCGGGAAATACGGGGCTGTCCAGCGCCCAGGCTCCCGGCCCGGCCAGCGCGATGGCCAGCAGGACGAGGGTCCACATCAGGGGGTACTCGGCGCCGGCGCGCATCCAGAACCAGCCCTTGGGCACGGCCAGCAGCACGGTGAAGCCGATGAACGCCGCTGCGGCCAGCGCAGCGATGCGTGTCTGCCAGCCCAGCAGTACGGCCATTCCGGACAGCACCTGCAGCCCGGCCAGCAGCAATGGCAGAGGCGCGGCCGACGGCAGGCCGAAGCCACGCAGTTCGCCCGCAAAGCCGCCCAGGCCAGGGCCACCGAACCAGCCGAACAGCTTGCCCAGCGCGTGGGGCAGCAGGAAGCCGCCCGCCGCCACGCGCAGGATCAGCAGCGCCAGGTCGAGCCCCGGATCCATGGTCAGTGCCCGCCTTCCTGGGCGCCGAACATGGTCTTGGCGTACTGGATGCCGATGCCGTAACCGCCCGCATGATCACGGGCGATGCCGGTGGTCAGGCCATAGGTCTCGCCGCGCGCCCAGTCGCGCTGCAGCTCCAGCAGGTACTGCACGCTGGTCATCGGCACCGCACCGGCCTGCACCATGCGGGCGATCGCCCGCTCATGTGCTTCCACGCTGACATCGCCGCAGGCGTCGGTGATCACGTACACCTGGAAACCCTGCTCCAGCGCTGACAGCGCAGGCCCCACGATGCACACGCTGGTCCACAGCCCGGCCATCACCAGGCGACGCCTGCCGATGCGATTGATCTCATCGATCACCGGCTGGTCTTCCCAGGTGTTCATGGAGGTGCGATCGAACACCTTCTGCCCGGGGAAGATCACCGGCAGCTCCGGAAACATCGGGCCGGAGAACGAGGTCTCCGCGACCGTGGTCAGCACCACGGGCACATTGAAACCCTGCGCGCCCTTGCTGATCAGCGCGACGTTGTTGCGCAGCGCCGAGATGTCGATCGTGTGGGTTGCAAATGCCATCTGCGACTGGAAATCGATCAGGACCAGTGCGTGATCGGTGGGCGATAGCAGGCCCTTGGCAGGAATTGCGGTAGCGAGGCTCATGGATGGACTCCGTTGCGAACAAGGGCAGGGGGAAGGGACAGGGCTGCATCTCCCGCCAGGTACTGGCCGGGGCTGCAGCCGGTCTCCGCGCGGAAGCTGCGGACGAAATGGCTCTGGTCGAAGAAGCCCAGCTGCTGCGCCAGGCAGGACATCGGCAGTTGCACGACGGGCAGCAGCTGGCGGGCACGCTCGATACGGCGGCGGCGCACGTAGCGCAGTGGGCTCGCGCCGGTTCCGGTGCGGAACAGCCGCACCAGATGGAAGCGGCTCACGCAGGCCGCGTCAGCCAGCTCGGTGACCCGCATCGGCTGTGACAGGTGTTCATCGATGTAATGCAGCGCACGCTGCAGAGCGGCAGCCTGCCGGGGCGGCAGCGCCGCGACGGTCGGAACAGGGCGGGATACGGTAGCCATGGAGGGGTGCCACGACGGGGTGCCCCATGGTGCGGGGCGCCGGCACGATGCCCTACCCCCGACGGACGAGGGCAGCACCTACCCGAATGGGGGAGACCGTCGCTCCAGCACACGTCGTCCGAACAGCCGCGCGTCCAGCGAGTAGGCACCCGGCCCAAGTGCCACCAGGGCCAACGGCAGCAACGCCAGGGCCCACGGCACGGACTGCCAGAACAGGCACGGCACGGCCAGCAGCGCCGACAGCGGCGTCAGCACCCCCAGCAGCAGCGACAGGGCGACCATCAGGCAGGCAGCCGTCAGCCAGCCCGCGTCGGACGGGCGCACGCACAGCGCTGCGACCACGCACAGCCGCAGCCACAACAGGCCGGCGCCGGGACCGCGGTCAGGAAACATCACGAACAGGCGCTGCATGGAGAGTCTCTGTGGTCCATGCCGGCGTGATAGCCGAGTGCCGCGGCAGGCGCCTACCCCGTTCGGGTCACCCCGCCCTGCCCCGCACCTGCGAGAATGCGCTGCATGCATGGCTGCCCCTTCCCTTCCCTGCGTCGCCTGACGGCGTTGCTGATGTGCCTGCTGCTGTGCATCGCCCTGCCCGCCCACGCCGTGCAGCGCCCGGCAGTGAGCAGCGGGCTGCCCGGCTACGAGCACACCGCCTGGCGGGTGGGACAGGGCGCACCCGGCGATATCTGGGACATCGCCCAGGATCGCGACGGCCTGCTCTGGCTGGCCACCGGCTCCGGGCTGTACCGCTTCGACGGGCGTCGCTTCGAGCGGCAGCCCGCACCGCCCGGCAGCCGATTTCCCTCCACCAACATGGTCACCCTGGTGCCCGGCGATGGCGATGCGCTGTGGATCGGCTATTTCCAGGCGGGCATCAGCCAGTTCGCCAATGGCCAGCTGCGCAACTTCGGGCGCGCGGAAGGGGTTCCGGTCGGCGTGGTGCCGCGCTTCAGCCGCGACCAGCAGGGGCGCCGCTGGGCCGCCATCAACGGCGGGCTGCGCTGGTTCGACGGCAAGCGCTGGCGGCCGCCACCGGCCAGCGCAGGCCTGCCCGAGCGGCGCGTGCAGTGGGTCCTGCAGGACAGCCGCAATACCTTCTGGGTGCTGGCCGACCTGAAGATCTGGAAACGCGCGCCGGGTGCCGTCCGCTTCCAGGACACCGGCATCGCTGTCTCGCAGATGGCCACGTTGGTGGAGAGCCCGCTGGGCGAGGTGTGGCTGGCCGACCGCGTGCGCGGCACCTCGCCGCTGGCCAACGCGGAGGGTGTGCTGCCACAGCACGAGCGCGAAGCACGCCGCCTGCCGGAGCTGGTCGCTGCGCGGCTGCAGTTCACCGCTGATGGCGCGCTGTGGGCGACGATGAGCCCGCACGGTGGGGTCGCCAGGGTCACGTTCGATGGCAGGCGCGCCGTGCGCATGGAACGTTTCGATTCACCGGATGGCCTGACCGCAACGTCGGCCGTGCCGATCATGGCCGACCGCGAAGGCAATATCTGGGTCGGCACCAATCTCGGCCTCAACCGCTTCCGCGCGCGCAGCGTGAAAACGCTGTCGGCCGGTCCTGCCGATCCGTATCGCTCGCTGGTCCGTGCCAGCGATGGCCGCGTGTATGGCTACGGCGAGGATCTGGCACCTTATGACCTGCGCCGGGAGCTGCTCGACGGCAGTGGCGCGCAACTGAAAGCCGCTGCACGCGGCGCGCCGACGCCGATCTGGCAATTCGACTGGGTCAATCTCGCGCGCACGCGTAACGGCCGGACCGCACGGATCGCACTGCCGGCGCCGTTCACCGGCCAGCCACTGCACGCGCTGCTGTTTCCCGATGACGAGCAGGCCTGGGTCTGTACCGGCGAGCGCGGCGTGCTGCATTACGCGCAGGGCCGTTGGCAGCGCGAAACGCGCCTGCCCGAGCAGGCCTGTTCCTCCCTGGCAATGGACGACAACGGCCAGCTGCTGCTGGGGTATGCCGATGGACGCCTGCGTCATCTGGGTGATAGCACGATCGAGACCTTCGGTGCCGCGCAGGGGCTGTCAGTGGGGCCGGTGACTGCCCTGCTGCGGCAGCGCGATCTGTTGCTGGTCGCCGGCGAATCGGGCCTGGCCGCACGCCTGGGCGGCGGACGTTTCATGCCGGTACGCACCGACCTTGCGGGCGTGCTCGAAGGCATCACCGGCATGGTGGCCGATGCACAGGGCCGGCTCTGGCTCAACGGCAGCCGCGGCCTGGTGCGTCTGGACAGCGCGCATCTGCGGCACGCGCTGCGCGCCGGCCTGCCGGTGACGCCGCGCCTGTTCGATGCCGTGGACGGCATGCCGGGCGTCGCCCTGCAGAGCGGTCCGATCTCCACGGCGGTGCTGGCCGGTGACGGGCTGCTCTGGCTGGCCACCAACCAGGGCCTGGCATGGCTGGACACGACCCACGCGCACGTCAACAGCATGGCGCCGAGCGTCCGCATCGGCGATGTGCTGTACGGCAACGTGCACGAACCACTGCGTGACAATATGCGCCTGCCCGCTGGTACCACCCAGCTGCAGATCGACTACGTGGCCCTTTCACTGGCCCGGCCCGAACGCAACCGCTACCGCTATCGACTGTCGGGTGTCGACGAGGACTGGCAGGACGCCGGCAGCAGCACCCGCGCCTACTACACCAACCTGGCCCCCGGCAGCTACCGCTTCGAGGTGGAGGCCGCCAACGAAGACGGCATCTGGAGCCGGGTGCCGGCGCATCGCAGCTTCCGCATCGCACCGACCTTCATGCAGACGGTCTGGTTCAAGCTGCTGTGCGCGCTGCTGGTGCTGGCGGTGCTGGTGATGGCCGTACGGATCCGCAGCGGACAGCTGGCCGCGCTGTTCCGGGCCCGGCTGCAGGAGCGCAACGGCGAACGCGAGCGCATCGCCCGTGACCTGCATGACACGCTGCTGCAGGGCAGCCAGGGCCTGATCCTGCGCCTGCACGCGATCAGCCAGTCACCACAGACACCGGAAACCGTGCGCAGCCAGCTGGAATCGGCGATGCAGCTGGCCGAACGCAATCTGGCCGAGGGCCGCGAACGGGTCAACGCCCTGCGCGACGGTCCCTTCGCGGGTCGTGATCTGGCCTCGGCCCTGGCCGATGTGCACGCTGAGTACGCCGGCCAGGGCACCAACCCACTGCGCCTGACCGTGGAAGGCACCCCGCCCCGCCTGCAGCCGGATGCTGCCGAGGAGGTGTTCCTGATCGGCCGCGAGGCGATCCGCAATGCATTGCGGCATGCGCACGCCAGCGCCATCGAGGTCGAGCTGTCCTATGGTGCCCGCTGCTTCCTGCTGCATGTCCGCGATGACGGCGTTGGCATTGCCGACGACCATGCCGGTGCCGGCCACTGGGGCCTGCAGGGCATGCGCGAGCGCGCGCAGCGGCTGGGCGCGGCGCTGAAGCTGTGGACGCGGCCCGGCCTGGGCACTGAAGTGGCGCTGTCGGTCCCCGCGCGCCGCCTCTATCACCGAAGGCCGTCGCGCTGGCGCTGGCCCTGGAGCAGACCTGACCATGACTGAGCTCTCCCCTCCCATCGGCGTGCTGGTGGTCGATGACCACCCGCTGCTGCGCGACGGCCTGGCGGCCCTGCTCGGCGCCCAGCCGGACCTGCGGCTGCTGGGCGAAGCTGCCGACGGTGAAGAAGCCATCGCGCAGTACCAGCATCTGCAACCGGACGTGGTGCTGATGGACCTGCAGATGCCCCGGCTGGACGGTGTCGAGGCCATCATGCGGATCCGCGCGCTCGACCCGCGTGCCCGCATCATCGTGCTGACCACCTACCGCGGCGACGTGCGCGCGGTGCGCGCCCTGCAGGCCGGTGCCAGCGCGTACCTGCTCAAGGACATGCTGCGCCATGAACTGATCGATACCATCCGCATGGTGGCCGGTGGTCGCCGTGCGCCTATTCCACCCGCGGTGGCCGCCAGCATCGCCGCGCACGTGGTGGAGGACCGGCTGTCGCCGCGCGAAACCGAGGTGCTGCGGCATGTTGCCGGCGGACTCTCGAACAAGCGCATCGGCGAACGCATGCAGATCTCGGAGCAGACGGTGAAAGCGCACATGAAGAGCCTGATGGACAAGCTGGGCGTCGGCGACCGCACCCATGCGGTCACCCAGGCCCTGCGCCGCGGCATCATCAGCCTGGACGACAGCGGCCACGATTGACGCGCGGCTGCGCGCGCAGCGCTCAGCGCAGGCGGATCAGCAGGCTGCTACCGGCACAGAGCGTCGCCAGCCATGCCACCCCATGCCACCCCCACTGCCCCAATGCCAGGCTGCCAAGTGCCCCTCCGGCCGCCATGCCGATGAACATGCCGGTGAACAGCACTGCATTGAGACGGCTGCGTGCGGCGGGCGCCAGGCCATACACCAGTGTCTGGTGGGCCACCAGGGCCGACTGGAAGCCGAAATCGAACAGCAGTGCGCTGGCCACCAGCAGCGGCAGCAGTGCCGCTGCGGGCAGCCACGATTCGGCGAGCAGCAGTGCAAAGCCAAGCAATGCCACCATGATCGCCAGGCGTGCCACTGCGGGGCTGCCCAGCCTGTCGGCGAAGCGACCGGCGAACGGCGCCGCCAGCGCGCCCGCCGCACCGGCAATACCGAAGGCGCCGGCGGCAGCACTGCCCAGTCCCAGACGCGCATGCAGCATCAGCGCCAGGGTTGACCAGAACGCGCTGAAACCCACCGCCAGCAACGACTGGCTCGCCACCGCCCGGCGCAGCTGCGGCTGCTCCCGCCACAGCGACAGCAACGAGCCCAGCAGCGCCGGATAGCGCAGGGTGCTGGTGGGTGCGAAGCGGGGCAGTGCACGCGCCATCACCACCCCCATCGCCGCCACGGACACGGCCGCCAGCACGAACTGGGTGCGCCAGCCCCAGGCCTCGGCCACCATCCCGCTGACCACGCGCGACAGCAGGATGCCCAGCAGCAGACCGGTCATCACCCGTCCGACCACCTGCCCGCGTTGCGCATCCGGAGCCAGCGCCGCAGCGGCAGGCACGATGTCCTGGGCCAGCGTTGCCATCAACCCGACCAGCAGGCTGGCCATCAGCAGGCCCGGCAGGTGCCCCGCCCCGGCCGCTGCGGCGAGTGCAACCGACAGCAGCGCGGACTTCAGCAGGATCAGCGACCGGCGGTCGAAACGATCCCCCAAGGGCGCCAGCAGCAGGATGCCCAGCGCATAGCCGAGCTGGGTCAGGGTCGGCACCAGACCTGCCGCGCGCTCGCCCGCGGACAGGTCCTGGGCGATCAGTCCCAGCATCGGCTGGCTGTAATAGAGCGATGCCACCGAAAACCCGGCACCGGCCGCCATCGCCAGTACCAGGGAGGTGGAAGGAGCCACGACCGGCGGGGCGGTCACGGAAAGCGTGGGGGTGGACATCAGCAACTCCAGTCAGGGAACGGGAGGTAGCCTGCGCCTATTCGCCTCACGTCTGTAGTATGATCAAATGAATACTTTTCATACATGGTGCGTATGATGGACATGGCCCCGGGCGCCGACCGGCTCGACCTGCTGCGCACCTTCCTGCGCATCGTCGACGCCGGCAGCCTGTCTGCCGCCGCCGTGCAGCTGGGTACCACCCAGCCCACCGTGAGCCGCCGCCTGCAGGCACTGGAACGGCAACTGGGCCTGCGACTGCTGCACCGGTCCACGCATGGTCTGCAGCTGACCGAGGAGGGCATGCGCTGCCAGCGGCACGCGCAGCGGGTGGTGGAAGAATGGGAAACGCTCCAGGCCGAACTGCAGGGACAACCCGACGTGCTGCGTGGGCGCCTGCGTGTGATGGTGCCGCATGCGTTTGGACAGGCACAGCTGCTGCCGACCATGCTCGCCTTCCTCGCCCGGCATCCACAGTTGAGCCTGGAGTGGATCCTCGAAGACCGGCGCCCGGACTTCATTGCCGAGGGCGTCGACTGTGCGGTGCGGGTCGGCCCGGTGGACGAGCCACGCATGGTCGCGCTGCCGCTGGCCGAAGTCCCACGCATCGTGGTCGCCGCGCCTTCGCTGGTCGATCCCGATGCGGTGACCACCGCTGCACAGGCGCAGGCATTGCCCTGGATCTCCCTCGTCACCTACTACCGCGAACGCCTGCTGCTGTACGACGCACGCGGGCGTCCGCACACACTGTCGATCACGCCGCGCCTGCTCAGTGACAACCTGTTCGTGGTCCAGCAGGCGGCGCGTGCGGGCCTGGGTGCGGCGGTGGTATCGGCCTGGCTGGTCGCCGAGGATCTGGCGCACGGCCGCCTGGTCCAGTTGTTGCCGGGCTGGGAAGCGCCGCCCCTGCCGGTGCATGTGGTGTTTCCTGCCGCGCGCCAGCAGCCGGCGCGGCTGCGCGCCTTCATCGATGCGATGAAGGCCGCCCTGCCGCAGCTGCATGGCATGCGGCCGACTCCCGGTCTCAGTTCAACCGCGCCTTGATCAACGGTCGGAGCAGGTAGTTCAGGACGCTGCGCTTGCCGGTCAGGATGTCCACATCCGCCACCATGCCGGGAATGATCGGCAGGGCCTCGCCGTGCCGCCGCAGCTGGCTGCCATCGGTGCGGATCAGCACCTGGTAGAACGATTCCTTGCCCCGCGGCGTATCCTCCTCGATGGTATCGGCACTGATCTGCTCGACGGTGCCGCTGAGTTCGCCGTAGATGGTGTAGTCATAGGCGGTGATCTTGACCTTGGCCGGCATGCCCGGCACCAGGAACGCGACGTCGCGCGGCTTGACGCGGGCTTCCACCAGCAGCCGTTCCTCCACCGGAATCACCTCCATGATCGGCTCGCCGGGAGGAATCACGCCACCGCGGGTATTGATCAGCACCGTGTTGACCCGCCCACGCACGGGCGACAGGATCTCGGTGCGCCGCAGCTGGTCCTGCCGCTGGTGAACGATCGGCTCCAGTGCGGACAACTCCGCCTTCAGCTTGGAGCGTTCGGTATAGGCTTCCTGGAAATAGGTGTTGCGCAACTCGCTGAGCTTGCCGGTCAACGTGGCGATTTCCTGGGTCAGCTTCAACTCTTCCATCTGGCTGACGGCGTTGCGCGCGACCAGCGGCCGCACGATCCGCAGCTGGTCGCGCGCGATCGACAGCTGCTGGCCGATGGCTGCCGAACTCTGCTGCAATGTCGCACGGCGGGACTGGTACAGCTCCCGCTCCGAACGTGCCAGCGCGCTCCCGGCTGGAATGTCGTCCGGGAACTCGATGGCACCTTTGCCCAGCACCTCCGCATCCAGTCGCGCGATTGCGGCCCGCAGCACCTGCGACTGGTTGGCCGATTCCTCGTAGTTGGTGCGGAAGTGGGTTTCCTCCAGCCGCACCAGCGGCTGGCCCACTTCGACCAGGTCTCCCTCCTTCACCAGCAGGCGATCGAGGATGCCGCCTTCCAGGCTCTGGATCTTCTGCATGCGGCTGTACGGCACCACCCTGCCCTCGCCACGGGTCACCTGGTCCAACTGCGCAAGCGCGGCCCAGCCCACGGCGATGGCCACCGTCGCCAGCAGCACCCACAACAGCGGTCGGTACACGGGATGCGTGGACGCCAGCAGTGGATCCGCAAGCTCGCGCCGCAGTCGCTGCGAACGCTTCTGCCGCTCAACCATGATGTCCTCCTGCGACCGCGGCGATCGGCTGCACCTGGTTGCCCTGCACCACCTGCTCCAATGGGCCGTCCATGATGATCCTGCCGTTGCGCATCACCACGGCACGCTCGACGAGGGCCAGCATGCTGCGCTTGTGGGTGGTCAGTACCATCGTGCGCTGGCCGAGCCAACGCTGCAGGAACTGGATGACATGGGTCTCGCTCTGCTGGTCGAAGGCGGCGGTGGGCTCATCCAGCAGCACGACAGGCGGATCCTGCAGGATCACCCGGGCCAGGCCGATGGCCTGGCGCTGGCCACCGGACAGGCTGCCGTTGCCCATCACCAGCTGGTCCAGCCCCAACGGATTGCCGCGCACGAAAGGCCCCATGCCCACCGCATCCAGCGCCTCCAGCAGTTCCTCGTCCCGCCAGGCGGCACCTTCCAGATTGAGGTTGTCGCGCAGGCTGCCATGGAACAGCGCCACATCCTGCGGCAGATAGCCGATGTTGCGTGCGCGGTCACCGGGATCGATCTGTGCCAGCGCCACATCGTCCAGCAGCAGGCGTCCCTGCTGCGGCGTCACCAGTCCGGACAGAACACGCAGCAGGCTGGACTTGCCGGCACCGTTGCCGCCCAGCAGCGCCACCCGCTGCCCAGGTGCGATGGACAGCGCCTGCACGTCGACCACCCACGGCCCTTCGCCCAGCGCCAGGCGGACATCGTGAAGCTGGTAGGCACCCTGCAGGCGCGACCGGTGCACGAACCGGGCGCCCTGTGGGCGCTCCTGCTCGGCGCCCATCAACTGGTCCAGCCCCTCCATGGCGACGCGGGTGTGCTGCCAGCGCCCCAGCACCGCCGCAACCTGCGCCAGCGGCGCGATCGCCCGCGATGACAGGATCGAGCACGCCACCAGTGCGCCCACGGTCATCGCACCGTCATTGATGCGGTAGACACCGAAGGCAACCACACCCACATACGCAAGCTGCTGCACCACGGCCGCGCCATGGCTGAGGCTGGCGGTGAGCGTACTTGTCTTCAATGCCGTTCCCGCCAGCTGCGCCGTCAGGCTTTCCCAGTGCTTCAGGCTGCGGCCTTCGGCACGCGTGGCCTTTACTGATTCCAGGTGTTCAAAGGCCTCCAGCAGCACGCTGTTCTTCATCGCCCCTTCGCGCAGATTCTGCCGCGACAGCTCACCCAGCCGGCGCTGCGCGAGCACGCCCGGCAGCACCATCAGGACACAGGCCACCACCGGCACCCAGACCACATGCCCACCGATCAGCGCGATCAGCAGCAGGAACACGAACACGAACGGCAGGTCGCTGAGCAGCGCAGCGGTGGACGAGGTGAAGAAATCACGCACGCCCTCAAACTCGCGCACCTGCGTACTGAATGCCCCCATCGACGCCGGCTTGGCGTTGATCCGGGTACCGAGCACGCGGGCGAACAGCAGCGTTCCCAGCTGCAGGTCCATGCGCTTGCCGAGCACATGCAGCAGCTGCCCGCGCAGGACGCGCAGCACCCCTTCGATGATGACCGCCAGGGCAACGCCACTGGCCAGCACCCACAGCGTGTCGAACGCTGCCACCGGCACCACCCGGTCATAGACCTGCATGGCGAAGATCGCCGTCGCGATGGCCAGCAGGTTGGCCACGAATGCGGCGGCCCCCACCTCGACATAGGAGCGCCACAGCTGACGCAGTGGCCCGTAGAACCAGTGCTCGCCCCGGCCCGCGGCGAAATCGCCGACCCGGCCATCCGAGCGGAAGCGCGGTTTGGCGAACACTGCCGTACCACTGTACAGCGCCTGCAGTGCCTGCAGCGGCATGGCCTGTGTGCCACCCTCGGCCTGTGGCACCTCCACCTGCGCCTGGTCATCGCTGATCGCCGTCAACAACAGCGTGTTCCCATTGTTCAGCAGCAGCAGGACCGGCAGCAGATAGGCGTCGATGTCGGTCAGCTCGAAGGCCTCCACGCGCGCGTTCAGGTCCGCCCGCCGCAGCGCGCGTGGCACCCGCTGCAATGGCAGCCGCCCCTGCTCCAGAGCAATGCCGTCAACCAGCTCGGCAGCACCCAGTGGCCGGCCCAGCCGCTCGCACAGCAGCAGCAGGCCATCCTGCAGCGGGTCGCGCGGCGTGTTGCCGCTGCCGGTGGTAGTCGATTCAATGCGCGGCGTCTGCATGCGTCCTCCCTCCAAGCAACTCACCCAGCTGCCCGATCTGGGCGGCAGCGCGATAATCGATACGGACCCGCTCCATGCGCAGAGTTGCCAGCTGGCGTTCGGCCTCCATCCGCTCGCGCTGCACGCTGAGCAGATCGATGATGTCGCGGCGTCCGACCTGGAACTGGTCGTGATACAGGCCGCCGACGTGCGTGGACTCCTCCACCTGTTGCTGCAGCGCCTGCTCACGCAGTACCAGCGCATCGGCGTTGTCGAACAAGGTACGCATCTTGCGCCGCAGATCACGGCGGGTGGCGTCGGCACTCCACTGCGCCGCCTCCAGTCGCTGCCGGGCCGCCGCCGGCCGCTGGAAATTGCTGAAGCCGCGCAGGACATCCATGCGCAGGCGCAGCGAAACCACCGAATCGTTCTCCATCTGCCCGCCGATCTCGCGGCGCAGCGCCGATGCCTCCACGTTGAGCTGTGGCTTCAATGCCGCGCGCGATTCGGCCAGCTCCGCCTCGGCTGCCGCGGCATCCTCGCGCGATTCCCGCAGCAGCGGCGCGGCCTCGAGTGCTGCATCCAGGCCGTCACGCTGCCACGCCCGCCGTCCGGCAGGCAGGTCCGGCGCCTGCAGCGGGCCAGGATCCCGGCCCAGCAGCAGGGCCAGCTGGTTGTTGGCATCGCGCAACGCGCCTTCCTCGAACGCCAGCTGGTCCTGGCCGCGCGCGAACTCCAGCTGCGCGCGATCCAGCTCGGTGCGGTCGGCGTAGCCGCTGCCGCTGCGGTCGCGTGCCATGCCGCGGACGCCCTCGATCCGCTGCAGGAAGTCACGCACGGCCACCACTCTTTCGCGGGCGACCAGCACGTCCAGGTAGGTCTCGATGATATCCAGCGCTGCATCGTCCCGGGCGACCTCCAGCGCTGCCAGATAGCGGCGCTGGGTCGCACTGGCGGCCTCGACCTGGCTGCGCGTCCGGCCCCAGTCGAACAGCATCTGCGACAGCGTGACGTCGTACACCATCTCGGACATGTGTCCGGCCTGCGGTCCGCCGGAGATCTGCAGTGCGGGAAAGTAGCCCCCCCGTGCGATTTTCACGTCGGTGCCTGCCCGTTCCGCTTCGCTCAGCGCCGCACGCACCCGGGGATGGATCGCCAGTCCGGTCTCCACAGCCTGCTCCACACTCATCGCACTGGCCCCCGCCGGCAGGCCGCACAGCAGGAGGAGCGCGAACGCTCCTCCTGCCCACCGCCTTCGGCTCCGCCGTTGCGGCATCAGGCCACCACCTGCACCGAGTTGTCCTCCACCAGCAGCGTGGTGCTGCCAAAGGTGTACACGTCGTAGGTCACACCATTGATCAACTGGGTGGTTCCGGTGTTGACCGCACCGATGACGTTCAGCACATCGTTGCTCTCGCCGGTGATCTGCAGCGTGTCGTTGCCATCGGTGATCGCCGCCACTTCCGCCGCAGTGAGGGTGAGCACGCTGCCCGAATCTCCCGTGCCCAGATCGATGCGCTCGATGTT
>NZ_JASGBV010000085.1:0-10835 GCF_030053245.1 Stenotrophomonas sp. RS-48 | reverse complement strand
GATGCGCGGACCCAAGGCCGCCGGGCACGGGCCCGGCCCTCCATCACGCCCAGGATGTCCACGCATGCTGCCCCACCCCCGACCCATCGATGACGTGCGGGACCTGGACCCGGATGAGCTGCCGGCCCGGCTGCACACCTGGACCACGCCGAAGGTGATCCGCGGGCTGGTCGCGCACTGGCCCCTGGTCGCGGCCGCGCGCCGCTCGCCTGCGGAGGCGGTTGCGCACCTGGCCGCGTTCGACCACGGGCAGATGCCGGTGACCGCGACCACGGCAGCACCCGACGCCGGCGGCCGGCTGTTCTACAACGCGGACATGAGCGGCTTCAACTTCCGCCGCGAGCAGGTACCGTTGAAGGTGGTGCTGGCCACGCTGCTGAAGTACGCCACCGATCCGGCGCCGCCATCGATCTACGTGGCATCGACGACGCTGGACAGCTTCCTGCCCGGCTTCACCCGGGCCAATCCGCTGCAGCTGGGCGTGGACGAACCTCTCAGCAGCATCTGGATCGGCAACCGCTCGCGCATTGCCGCCCATCAGGACGTACCGGACAACCTGGCATGCGTGGCGGCCGGGCGCCGCCGGGTGACGCTGTTCCCACCGGACCAGATCGACAACCTGTACATCGGCCCGCTCGATTTCACTCCCGCAGGGCAGGCGATCAGCCTGGTCGATTTCCACGCACCGGACCTTGATCGCTTTCCGCGCTTCCCGCAGGCGCTGCAGCAGGCGCTGGTGGCCGAACTTGAACCGGGCGATGCGGTCTTCATCCCTTCACTGTGGTGGCACCACATGGAAGGTCTGGAAACATTCAATGTGCTGGTCAACACCTGGTGGCGGCCGGTGCCGGCCTGGATGGACTCGCCGATGAATGCCCTGATGCTGTCGATCCTGGCCCTGCGCGGATTGCCTGCGGCACAGCGCGCGCAGTGGCGCGCGATGTTCGACCACTATGTGTTCGCCGACAGCGAGGCGGCGACCGCACACATCCCGATGCAGGCGCAGGGTGTGCTGGGAACGCTCGACGCAGCCGCGGCCGCGCACGTGCGCCAGACCCTGCTGCGCCGCCTGCAGCGCTGAGGCCGCCGGTCGCGCCGGGCTTCACCCGCGCCGACGCCGTTTCTGGCGATAATGCTGCCTGCATTCCGCCTGCGCCTGCCCGCATTGCGGTCCCCCCCGCCCCATCCTGCTCCGCATGCGCCTGATTTCGCCCCGCCTCAACCTGGGCAAGCTGATCCTGGCCCTCGCCCTGCTCAGCGCCGTCATCGCCCTGGCCAATACACTGCTGGCCAGCTACCGCGTGCAACGCGACCAGCTGGTCGGCAACACGCTGGAGGCCAACCGCGTCTATGCCAGCAAGCTGGCCGAGACGACCCAGAACTTCCTGCTGTCCGCCCAGCAGCAGTTGGCCTACAGCGCGACCCGGCTGGGCGAGGCGGACATGGATCCGCGCCAGGCGCAGGGCGAAGCCAGCCGCCTGCAGCTGCAGTCGAGCAGCTTCAACTCCTCGCTGGTCGTGGATGCCGATGGCCTGGTGATCGCCACCTCGCCCCAGACGCTGCAGCTCCAGGGCGAGATCCTGCACAGCGCGGGCAACAATGCGGCACTGGCCTCCCGTCAGCCGATGATCAGCGATCCCTACCAGTCGGCCACCGGCAAGCTGCTGGTCTCACTGTCGCATCCGATTTTCGACGGCCAGGGCCGGTACCGCGGCTATATCAGCGGCACCCTGTACCTGCGCCAGCGCAGCGCGCTGCATACGCTGCTGGGTACGCATTACTATCGCGACGGCTCGTATCTGTATGTGGTCGACCGCCATGGCCGCCTGCTGTACCACGTCGAAGGCGAGCGGGTGGGCGACTATGTGGTCGGCAATCCGGCGGTGACGGCGGTGATCCACGGTGAGCGGGGAGCGCAGCAGGTACGCAACAACCGCGGTGTATCGATGCTGGCCGGCTATGCCCCGGTCGCTGTCACCGGCTGGGGCATCGTCGCCCAGCGGCCCACCGAAGCCACCCTGCAGCCACTGTCGCGGCTGATGTCGGCGGTGATCTGGAACGCGATCCCGCTGGGTGTGTTGTCACTGGTGATCACCTGGTGGTTCGCCCGGCGCATTTCGCTGCCGCTGTGGCAGCTGGCGCGCAACGTGCAGGCCGGCGAGGACACCGGCAACGCGATCAGCCATGTCAACGGCATCCGCGCTTGGTACTTCGAGGTTGCCCAGCTCAAGCATGCGGTGCTGCACAGTTTCAACGCACTGCAGGACCGGATCGGCACGCTCAACCGCGCCAGCCGCACCGATCCGATGACCGGTCTGTTGAATCGTCGCGGGCTGCAGCATGCGCTGGATGCGCTGCAGGCGCAGGGCATTCCCTTCGCGATCCTGGCGCTGGACATTGATCGCTTCAAATCGATCAACGACGGCCATGGGCATGACGTCGGTGATGCCGTCATCGTCCATATCGCCGAGCAGATGCGCCGCCACTCGCGCGAGAGCGATCTGTTGTGCCGCGCTGGCGGCGAGGAGTTCCTGCTGCTGTTGCCGGGTATCGGTACCGAGCCTGCGCGCCAGGCCGCCGAGCGCCTGCGCCAGCACATCGCCGATCACCCCTTCGCACCGGTCGGCACGATCACGGTGTCGCTGGGCGTGGCCCATTTCCCCAGCTTCCATGCCGATGCCGAGCAGGCCCTGCGCCTGGCCGACAAGGCCCTGTACCTGGCCAAGGAACAGGGGCGCAACCGGGTAATCGTCTACCCCCACGCAGACTGAAGCGCAGGCGCGCGGGGCTACGCCAGCCGGTGGCTGGCGGCATAGGGCGGCGTGTCCGGATAGTCGCCACTGGCGAAGCGGGCCTGCAGGGCCTGCCACCAGCCGGGATCGAACAGGTGCCGATAGTGCTCACGCACGGCCGCCAGTTCGCCGGCCGGCAATCCCATGAAGGGGCCGAAGCGTTCGGGGAACACATCGCGCGGGCCAACGTGGAACCAGGGCTCGTCGGCCATCGCCTCTTCCGGCGAGCTCGGCTGCGGCCAGGCACGGAACACACAGTCGCTGACCAGGCACAGTTCGTCGTAATCGTAGAACACCGCGCGGCCGTGACGTGAAACACCGAAATTCTTCGGCAGCATGTCACCCGGGAAAATGTTGTTGCGTGCCATGTCGGTGATCGCCTGCGCGTAGTCGAGCACCGCAGCGCGCACCGGCTCTGCGCCCTGCTCGCGCAGGTACAGGTTCAACGGGCGGAAACGGCGCTGCACGTAGCACAGCGCCACTTCCACTTCGTCGCCATCGACGCGGATGCTCTGCGCGCACTGGCCCAGCAGTTCGTCAAGCAGCGCCGGCGCAAAGCGGTCGCGCGGGAAGCGCAGGTGCCGATAGGGTTGCGCGTCCAGCAGGCGGCCGACACGGTCCAGGTTGAACACCAGCGCGTACTTCTCTTCCACCTGCTGCCGTGACATCGCCTTCGGCCAGGCGAAACGATCGCGGATGAGTTTGAACACCAGCGGATAGCTGGGCAGGGTGAACACGGCCATGACCATGCCGGGGGTGCCTTCGGCGTGGACCAGGCGCTCGTGTGGATGTTCATTGAAATGGCGGAAGAAGGTGCGGTAGCGCTCGGTCTTGCCCTGCTTGGCACGGCCCAGCACGGTGTAGATTTCGTCGATCGGCTTGCCCGGCAGCAGGCTGCGCAGGAACACCACGGCGTCGCCGACGGTGGCCAGGTCGGCCTGGAAATAGCTACGCGACACACCGAACAGGTGGGCGACATCGCGGCGACGGGTCAGCACTGCATCGGCACGCAGGCCCTGTTCGTCGTTGACCAGCGCGATCACGCAGGGCGAGAAGCGATGCTCGCCGAAGACGCGCCCTACCAGATAGGCGCGACGCTCGCGGTAGAACACGGTATCCAGCAGTTCGATGCTGCGTACCGGCGTATCGCCCCAGTGCGCAAGATCATCCTGCAACCGTACGGCGATGGCGGCGGCACAGCGCAGCTGGTGCGCATAGGGAACATCGAAGCGATAGTCAGCCAGCACCCGCTGCAGCGCCTCCACCGGGCGCGTCGGCGAGACCGCATAGGTGTGGCGGGCGACCGGATGGGTGATCGCATCGGACGGCTCGACATCGAAGGCGATGAACTCCACCGCCGGGTCCACGCCGCGAGTGGCGAACAACCGCCGCGACAGCGTGTTGTAGAACGTCTTGTACAGCTCGGCGTCGATCAACCCCTGCAGCAGGGCGCTGTAGGCGCCGTGCACCTGCAACCACAGCGAGCGCTCGCCGATCGCCTCGCCGGCAAGCCTGCGCAGTGCGTCCATCTGCTCGGCGATGCACAGGTCGTACAGGGCGATGCGCTCGACGGCGTCCTGGCGGGCACCGTTCCAGTCGCGCTGCTCGAAGCGCTGCCGCGCGCGGGCGGTGATCGCCGCGAAGCGGGCATGGTACTGCTCGAATCCATCGCGGATGGCGCCTGCGATGCGCGGCGCCAGCTCGGCAGCGATGTCAGGCGTGGACATGCAGGGCTCACCGGGGAAGATGGCTCAACCATACGCCGGCGTGGGGTGGAATGGGTAGAGCCGGGCCATGCCCGGCTCCAACAGGCATCGGCTCAGATGGCCAGCTCGGCCTCCACTTCCTGCACCTTGCGCCGGGCCAATGCCAGATTGGATTTGCTACGGTCCAGCACGATGTAGAAGAACAGGCCCTTCTTCCTGGCCACCGGGCGCATGATGTGGTACGCCCTGCCCAGCGAGATCAGGATGTCCTCGATGCTGTCGTTGAGGTTGAGCGACGCTGCGGTTTTCATCTTCGCGCGGATCACTTCGGTGTTGCCGGCTGCCGCCACTTCCATGTCCATCCCCGCACCGGCTTCGCCCAGCAGCATGCCGCTTTCATAGTCGACCAGCGCCACGGCCTGCGCGCCATCGATACCCATCAGTGCATTCAACGATTCATTCAATCCAGACACGTTGCACCCCTTGTCGGTGTAGGTTCGAGCCCCTCGTTCCCCTGCGGCCGGGCTCACGGTCCGCCGAGTTCGGCCAGGATCGCCTGGCCACATTCCCTGCTCTGCCACAGCACCTGGCCGATCACGCTGCGCTGGTCGCAGGCTGCCATCAGCAGCAGCGGCACACGCCCTTCACCGTGAATGGCCAGCATCAGCACCTTGCCGCCCGCGGCTTCCAGCATCAGCGTCTGCAGGTCTCCCAGGACCAGCTCGCGCCCTACCGCTGCCGCCAGCGCCAGCATTGCGCTGGTCATCGCGGCCAGGCGTTCACCACGCCCTTCGGCACCGGCGCTGACCAGCGCGAAGCCATCGACACTGGCCAGCACCACGGTGCGCACCCCTTCCACCCGGTGCTGCAGGTCCTGCAGCAACGGCTGCAGGCGTTCGCGCTGGCGCGCATCGGGCAGCAGTGCGGCCTGTCCGTCAGCCATGCGCGGTCACCAGCGCGTACGCTTCGATCTCGCTCATCAGCACATCCATCAGCAACAGCCCCTGTTCGCGGTCGCGCGCATCCAGCGGCAGCAGCGGCAGCGGTTGGCCGTCGATCTGCGCATGTGCTGCCCAGTGTTCCATCGCGGCCGCCGGTGCCTGGTCCAGATGGGTCACCGCCACCACCAGTGCCAGCGCCGGTCCGAACGGCCGCAGCACCTGCAGGTAGCCGTCCAGTTCGGCAGCCACGCCGGCACGTCGGCCATCCAGCAGCAGCACCGCGCCGCGCGCGCCCTGCAGCAGGATCGGCCACAGGAAATCAAAACGTTGCTGACCCGGCGTACCGTACAGGCGGAGACGCTCGCCATTGGGCAGATCGATGTCGGCGTAGTCGAGCGCCACCGTGGTCGATGCCTTGTCGGCGCCAAGCCGATCGCTGTTGGCGACGTCGGTGTCCACCACCGTGCCGGCGGCGATGCTGCGCACCAGCGTCGACTTGCCGCTGCCCATGCCACCCAGCACGACCACCTTGTGCTCACGCATTGCGTTCGCTCCCGCGCAGGTGGCGCCACAGCCGGGCCAATAGCCCGCTGTCGTTGCCCGTGCCGCGCATGACCGTCACCGTCGCCGCAGGCGCCGGTTGCAGCTGCGCATAGCCACACAGATAAGCGGCGTGCACGAAATCGCGTACTGCAGCCTGCGGAAGGTCGAGCAGCACGGCACACTCGTCCACCGTACAGGCGCGCTTGAGCAGCAGCGAGCACAGGCGGAAGCCATCGTGATCGTGGCCCAGTACGCGGAAGTCAGGCCAGCGCAGCAGTTTCACCGAGGCGACGCGCAGGCGCTCGTCCAGGGCCTGCCAATGCGGGCTGCGCTGCGCCCACTGCCACAGCAACGGGCGCAATGGCTGCCGGGTGCGATCTGCCGCCTGGGCCTGCAGCTGCGCTGCTGTCAGCGCATCGAGCCAGAGCTGTTCGAACCCCCGCGCAAGGCGTTCGACCAATGCCACGACGGGCTCGTGCAGTGCGATGGCCTGGTCCTGCTCCAGGTCCAGCAGCAGCAGGGGCGCAGCGGCATCCCCCAGCAGCGCGTATCCCTGCCGCAGTGGCAAGCGCTCGCGCAGCAGGCGGGTGATCGCGCGTGCACCATCGGCCAGGCGGATCGGCGCGGGCACGTGTGGAATTACGGGTTCCGGTGGGCGCTGCATGCCACGCAGTGCGCGGCCGATCGCGCCGTCATCGAGCACACGCTGCTGGCCATCGCCGTCGCGCAGCTGGCCACCGGGATCTTCGATCCAGCACTGCAGGCGGGGCCGCTGCTGGCGCATGCGCAGGGCCGCGCTGCGCAATGCGGGTGTATCGCGGATGACCAGCAGATCACAGTCGTCCAGATCCTGGCTGCGGCGGATCTGGCCGTCAGGCAGGGCCGAAGCGATGCGCAGGCGCCTGAGCAGGGCCTGCTCTCCCTGGATATCGGTTCCCACTACCAGCACGCGTGCCATCCGTGTTCCCCGTGCGACCGCCTCCCCGGCGATCTCGCGTCGCCAAGGCTAGGTCATCGCCCTCGGCGTCCGTCGTGATCGACCGCTCAGATTGACAGTGCCCGCGCGTACGCACGCATCGGTTCTGCGACGGCCATCGCGGGCAAGTTTCATGCCGTATTGACGGCATTCCGACAGCTGACGGAAGTCACGTTTTCATCGCTTGGGGTCAGATCCCTTTTGCATGGCAAAAGGGGATCTGACCCCGGAGCCAAAAAGAAACCCGCGCCGAAGCGCGGGTTCCGGGGTCACGACCGAAAGGCGATGGATCAACCGCGCAGCTGCTCCAGCGCGGCGTTGAAGGTCGCGCTCGGGCGCATCGCCTTGCTGGCCTTTTCCACGTCCGGGCGGTAGTAGCCGCCGATGTCCACGGCCTTGCCCTGCACTGCGATCAGCTCTTCGACGATCTTCTGCTCGTTGTCGGTCAGGGCCTTGGCCAGCGGGGCGAAGCGTGCCTTCAGTGCGGCATCCTCGTCCTGCGCGGCCAGGGCCTGCGCCCAGTACAGCGCGATGTAGAAGTGGCTGCCACGGTTGTCGATGCCACCGAGCTTGCGCGAAGGCGACTTGTCGTTGTCCAGGAACTGGCCGTTGGCTTCGTCCAGCGCCTTGGCCAGTACACGGGCTGCTGCATTGTCGTAGCGGTTGCCCAGATGCTCCAGCGACGCTGCCAGCGCCAGGAACTCACCCAGCGAATCCCAACGCAGGTAGTCCTCTTCAACGAACTGCTGTACATGCTTGGGAGCCGAGCCGCCGGCACCGGTCTCGAACAGGCCACCACCGGCCATCAACGGCACGATCGACAGCATCTTGGCGCTGGTGCCCAGCTCCATGATCGGGAACAGGTCGGTCAGGTAGTCACGCAGCACGTTGCCGGTCACCGAGATGGTGTCTTCGCCCTTGCGGATGCGGGCCAGCGAGAACGCGGTGGCTTCCACCGGCGGCAGGATGCGGATGTCCAGGCCGGCGGTGTCGTGGTTCTTCAGGTACTGCTCGACCTTGGCAATGACCTGCGCGTCATGGGCGCGGGCAGCGTCCAGCCAGAACACGGCGGGGGTGCTGCTGAGGCGCGCGCGCTCGACCGCCAGCTTGACCCAGTCCTGGATCGGGGCGTCCTTGGTCTGGCACATGCGCCAGATGTCACCGGCCTCCACCGCGTGCTCGAACACCACGCTGCCCGCGTCATCGGTGACCTTGACCACGCCGTCGGCGGCGATCTGGAAGGTCTTGTCGTGCGAGCCGTACTCTTCGGCCTTCTGCGCCATCAGGCCGACGTTCGGCACCGAGCCCATGGTGGCCGGGTCGAAGGCGCCGTGCGCCTTGCAGTCGTCGATGACGGCCTGGTAGACGCCGGCATAGCAGCGGTCCGGGATGACCGCCTTGGTGTCCTGCAGCTTGCCTTCGGCATTCCACATCTTGCCGGAGTCGCGGATCATCGCCGGCATCGAGGCGTCGACGATCACGTCGCTCGGCACGTGCAGGTTGGTGATGCCCTTGTCCGAGTTGACCATCGCCAGGCCCGGGCGCTGCGCGTACTCGGCCTTCAGGTCGGCTTCGATGGCGGCGCGGGTGGCCTCCGGCAGCGTCGGCAGGCGCGCGACCAGGTCTCCGATGCCGTTGTTGGCATCGAAACCGGCCTGCCGGATGGCGTCGGCGTGCTTGGCCAGCACGTCCTTGTAGAACTCTTCCACGACCACGCCGAACATGATCGGGTCGGAGACCTTCATCATGGTCGCCTTCAGGTGCAGCGAGAACAGCACGCCCTGGCTCTTGGCATCGGCGATCTGCGCGTCGATGAAGGCAGCCAGCGCCTTGCGGCTCATCACGGCGGCATCAACGATCTCACCGGCCTTGACCGCGGTCTTTTCCTTCAGCACGACGGTGCTGCCGTCATTGCCATGGAAGGTGATCTTCAGGGTGCCGGCGTTGGCGAGGGTTGCCGACTTTTCGCTGCCATAGAAGTCGCCCGCGTCCATGTGCGAGACGTGCGACTTCGAATCGGCGGACCAGGCGCCCATGCGATGCGGATGCTTGCGGGCATAGTTCTTCACCGACAGCGGCGCGCGACGGTCGGAGTTGCCTTCGCGCAGCACCGGATTCACCGCGCTGCCCTTGACCTTGTCGTAGCGCGCCTTGTAGTCGCGCTGCTGGTCGTCGGCCGGCGTTTCCGGGTAATCCGGCAACGGATAGCCCTGGTCCTGCAGCTCCTTGATGGCCGCCTTCAGCTGCGGCACCGAGGCGGAGATGTTGGGCAGCTTGATGATGTTGGCGTCCGGCGTGGTCGCCAGCTGGCCCAGCTCGGCCAGGTCGTCACTGACCTTCTGCTCCTCGCCCAGCAGTTCCGGGAACTGCGAAAGAATGCGCCCGGACAGCGAGATGTCGCGGGTTTCCACCACGATGCCAGCAGTGGCGGTATAGGCATCGACGATCGGCAGCAGCGACTGGGTGGCCAGGAACGGGGCTTCGTCGGTCAGCGTGTAGAGAATCTTGGACATGGGGGACTTGGACTCTGTAGCAGTGCTCAGGGAAAGCCCGGCGGCAGCGCCGGACCACGTGCAACCGTGTCTCGCGCGGGGCCTGGCCCCACGCTTTCCCCCGTCGCCGTCAGGGTGGGCGCGCGGCGGGGAAACCCCTGCATTGTCGCGTTTTCAGCCGCGCGGGGCAAAGCCGCGCCATACGCGCCGGTACTGCAACGCAGTGATTCACCCGGCTGGGGGTGTCACGCAAAAAAAAAGACGCAGCCTCGCGGCTGCGTCCATCGTGAGCCCTGCCGGGAGAGAGTCGGCAGGACTTACTTGACCTCGAACTCCTGCGGCGTTCCGGCCGCCTTACCATCAACCATGACTTCGGCGCGGTACTTGCCGGCCGGCCAGCCATTGGCATTCTTGAAGGTGATGTTGGTGGTCTCGGCACCGCTGGTGTTCAGCGTGGCATTCTGCTCGCCGGCGACCTGACCGTCCTGGAAGGTCAGCTTGGCGCCGACGTTGACGTTGTTGGCAGCACCGTCTGTGCGGACCGACACGATCACATCGTCCTTCGGCGCGAACAGTGCTGCCGGAGCGACGGACTTGTCCGCTGCCGCCGTCTTGCCGACGGAGACGGAGGAGACGGCTACTGCCGCCTCAGACATCGGCGGCGGCGCGCCGGTCATCGGTGCCGGGGCCGTTTCGGCCGGGGCGGTGGCAGCGGGCGCTGCATTGCTGTCGGTCGACTCTTCCTTCTTCTTGCAACCCACCAGGGCGACGCTGCCCAACAGGGCGGTCAGCAGGGCGGTCTGGAGCGGCGTGGTCTTGATCATTCGGTGTTCCTCCCAGGATTGTCGGATGGCGTGCGGGCGCGGCCGGCTTACTTCGGTGGCAGTTTCAGGGTCTGGCCAGGGAAAATCTTGTCCGGGTCATCGAGCACGTCCCGGTTGGCTTCGAAGATCTTCTTCCAGGCATTGGCGTCGCCAAGATGCGCCTTGGCGATCTTCGACAGCGAGTCCCCCTTCTGCACGGTGTAGGTGCCGCCGCTGACCACCTCGGCGGTGCTGTCCACCGAGCCGCTGACGCCGGAGAAGTCCACCTTCGGTGCCTGCTGGGCGGTACTGTCGACGCTGGCGCTGACGCCGGAGAAATCAGCTTTCTTCTCGGTACTCATCCACAACTCCCGTCTGCATGACTACGTGGTTCGCACGGTGCCATGGCGGTTGTTAAATGGGGATGGTGCAGATGTGAAGCCGCCCCCCCGGGGGGCTGAACAATCGGGAGATGGACACCCCCTGCCCGCTGCTCCACCGGTAGCGCCGGGCCATGCCCGGCGGCGGTGGCTGGGACCGCTGCGCTCGCCGGGCGTGGCCCGTCGCTACCCGTAACCGCCT